>JBAXWR010000300.1:0-8811 GCA_037128295.1 Mariniphaga sp. | reverse complement strand
CTCAACAATTGTAAATTCGCTCTTCTTTTTCATGGTACTGAACATTAAAAATTAAAAAATTAGTTTTTAGGGAGTTCGTTCTCACGTTCTGTACCATTTTAAGTATATTTGTTCAGAAAAGCTATCCACCCTTTGGCGGATTTAGTGCAACATCAGCAACCCGCAAGTTCGGCAGCGGTGGTTCCCGGTGGGCATCTTTCCCCTCGGGCAGTTTTTCGGCTTGATTGGCAATCGCCCGCAATCCGCCCCTGTGTAAAGCCTCCTACATTACCATGCATTGAAAATTAACGATCACAATTGATTTTTATTAAATTTGAAAAATGAATACTAACGCAATTGAAATATTTAAGAGTGAAGATGGTACTACTGAAATTGAAGTTCAAGTTCAAGTCGAAAGAGATACTGTTTGGCTTAATCAATATCAAATATCTGAACTATTTCTTACTGATAGAACTTCTATAGGAAGACATATATCTAATATATATAAGACCAAAGAACTTAGTGAAGATGCAACTTGTGCAAAAATTGCACAAGTTCGTAAAGAAGGTAATAGAACGATTGAAAGACAAATTGGAATGTATAATTTAGACGTTATACTTTCTATTGGTTATAAAGTTCATTCAGAAAGAGGAAGACAATTTAGGGTTTGGGCAAATAAAGTACTTAGTGATTATCTTTTAAAAGGTTATACTTTAAATGAAAGAAAATTAAAAGAACAAAATGAACAATTAAAAGAACTACAAGAATCAGTCAAAATTTTAGGGAAAGTATTAGAATATAAAACCGTAACAAATGATGAGAGTGTAGGATTACTAAAAATAATTTCAGATTATGCTTATGCCTTAGATGTTTTAGACAGGTATGATTATCAAAATCTTGAAATTAAAGATACTTCTGGTAAAGAAACTTATCAATTGACTTATGAGGTAGCTATGGCTCAGATAAAATTGGCAAAACAAACACATGGAAATAGTGATTTGTTTGGTCATGAAAAGGATGATTCATTCAAGAGTTCTGTCTCAACTATTTATCAGACTTTTGACGGCATAGACTTGTATCCTAGTATAGAAGAAAAGGCGGCTAATTTGCTTTATTTTATTACTAAGAATCATTCGTTTTCTGATGGAAATAAACGAATTGCAGCATTTTTGTTTTTATATTTTTTAGAAAGAAACAATATATTATTTGATGAAAAAAGAAAAAAAAGAATTGCAGATAATACATTAGTGGCATTGACCCTTATGATAGCAGTAAGTAAGCCAGAAGAAAAAGACACAATGATAAAAGTGATTGTAAATTTGATAAATAGAAACAATTAACGCATGGTAATAAATAGGACTTCATGCTGGGTCTTCCAGACCACATGAAGTCCTGGTTGCACTACATCGCTTGCACCGCCGCCATTTCTCTATGTACTTATCAAGGGTTTTACTGTTTTTAAGATTGCCTGGTTCGTGGTCTTGAATCTGGTTTAAGTTGGTATATTTGGGGGCTTTGCTGCTTTCCTACTGAATAATTACCCTTACTTATAGTTGAATTAGCTTGATTATTAGTTGTTTTACAAGAGTTTGGGCATTACAATTCCCTTCCTGTATTTACACAGGTCATTGAGTGCTGAAAGATCAAAATATTAATTGATGTGTTTTATACAGAAAGCTGTCCGGTGAGCGGATTCTGGGGAGTAGTTCTACGGTATGCATAAACCCTTCTTCGCAGAAGGGACATTGAAACCGGTCGAATCCGATATGGCGGAAATAGTACCGCAGACCATAAACCGCATATTTGAGACTACTCCGGGATGGAGATTTTGCCATTTGGGCAAGACCTCAACAATTGTAAATTCACTCTTCTTTTTCATGGTACTGAACATTAAAAATTAAAAAATTAGTTTTTAGGGAGTTCGTTCTCCCGTTCAGTACCATTTTAAGTATATTTGTTCAGAAAAGCTATCCGCCCTTTGGCGGATTTAGTGCAACAGCACCTAGCTGCAAGCGGGGTTTCGGTGCTCGCGGGATAGGAAAGTAGGAAAAGTAAAATATTGATAAATAAAGAGTTTAGTGATAAAAATCCCCGCCTGCCGATAGCTGCAAACGTTATGCCCAATTATTATAACGACAACATGATGCCTAAATTTATATCAAATTTTATTCTATATCTGACAGGATTTATAATAGTTAGTTGTAATACTAGCTCTACCGTTAATGAGTCCAAAACAATCTGGCCAGACACACTTACTAATGGGTTAATCAGGTATGTTATAAATACAAATAATAATCAGAAATGCATTTTCTATTCAGACAAGGCTCCACTTTGGTTTAGTGACTCTAGCCAAGACAAATTCATCAACATCAAGACAGGATTTACGCCACTTGACTCGACTATTGTTCGCAAACAACTTGAGTTTAATAGGAAATTTGAGTTTCGCATTGATACCGCAAACCTTTTAAAGACTCAATTCATATCATATGACACATTAGTTAGCTGGGGCTTAGGAACGGTTAATACGCCACAATTTTGGGAAATATATGCTCAAAAGGTTCATCGTTGTTTTTGTATAATTAATTGTCCGATATACAACATTGATAAGACTCGTGCGATTACTCGACTTTCTCATTTATGTGGAGGTAAATGGATTACATGGTATGATGTAGTGTACAAAAGAAATGGGACGACTTGGTTAGCGATAGATACGTTAGCTCAGTAAGGTTCTTAAAAAAAAATCTGGGAATAATAGCACCTACCTGCAAGCGGGGTTTCGGCGCTCGCGGGATAGGAAAGCAGGAACAGTAAAATATTGATACGTAAATAGTTTAGTGATAAGAAACTACGCCTGCGTGTAGCTGCGGAATTTTATGCCCAATTAAACTAAAGTCAATCTAAATGGGGAAAGTGATTAAAAAAATAATTTGGATTTGCATCATATGTATTGTCAGTTATGGTTGCAATAGACAAAAAAAAGGATTAACTGATTCTCAGATTAACTATTTAATAACGAATGTATGGAATTTTGTTTGGCCCGACTCCTTATTTAAAGCACATCATACAGAAAGGGAATATTTTTTAAGTAAAGCATACTTTAAAAATAATCCACTTTTCTTCTTAGAAAAAAAGGTATTTTTCAGATGTACGGATCGTGAATTGGGTAAGTATTATTTTTCTAACGACACTTTACTGATAATAGATAGATACTTTACATCAGGAATTGATTCGATGCGCCATGTTGCAGATACTGTCTTTATTGGGAAAGTTACCAAACTTTCTACAGATAGTTTGGTGTTCTCAGTAATAAAAGGGAATCCATTTAGTTGGCCAATATCAAATGAAAATTACTCAAAGAGGCTTGTATTCTATAATGATTTGGCACTTCTAAAAAAGAAAACCACTTTCAAAACCCTTTCACTTTCAAGTAGATTTGATAAAGGTCCTAGTTTGGCAATTGAATTGGATGGAAATGGCAATATGCATTGTTATCGTCAAATTAAGGGTGAAGAAGCATGTTATTACAAAGGTCGATACGATATAACTAAGTTAGACTCAATCAGACATCTACTCACAGCAGCTCTGGTTAACCCTGAGTCTATTAAACTTTTTGCAAATGGTAATAATAGGGGTGTTGAACTCAAGGTAGTCCTGGAAAATAATGATACCTTAAGTGTTAATGGAGATTATTCCCAATTCAATTATAGACTTTTAAATATCTACCGAACTCTTGCAAAGTCAATATTTTCTGAAAAATGGGAGAAAGACGCTAAATCATTTAAATTTTTAGCAAATACTTATATAATTGATAATTAACTAGGCATAATAAATAGGACTTCATGTGGTCTGCAAGACCCAGCATGAAGTCCCGGTTGCAATACATCCATTGCACTGCCGCCATTTCTCTATGTATTTATCAAGGGTTTTAATAATTTTAAGATGGGCTGGTTAGCGGTATTGAGTTTGGTATAAGTAGGTATATTGCGGTTTTTACTGTTTGTCTGATGAATAATTACCCTTACTTATAATTGATTTATCGTGATTATCAACTATCTTGTATGAGTTTGGGCAATACAATTCCCTTCCTGTATTTACACAGGTCATTGAGGAGTGAAAAATCAAAATATTAACTGATGTGTTTTTTACAGAAAGCAGTCCGGTGAGCGGATTCTGGGTAATAGTTCTATGGTATACCTGAACCCTTCTTTGCAGAAAGTCCATTGAAACCGGTCGAATCCGATATGGCGGAAATAGTAGCGAAGGCCTTATACTGCATGTTTGAAACTGCTGGTGATGGAGATTTTGCTATCTGGGCAAGACCTCAACAATTGTAAATTCGGTCTTCTTTTTCATGGTACTGAACATTAAAAATAAAAGAATTGTTTTTAGGGAGTTCGTTCTCCCGTTCAGTACCATTTTAAGTATATTAAAAAGATCGGATACAACAGACAACCTCAACAGAAAAAACAGATTTAAAATAAATTTGCATATTATATGTACACATATTATATTTGCACCGACAAATTAATAAAACATTAAAATAATAAGCATATGTGGACAAAATCTTACTCAGTCGTAACGAAAGATGTTACTAAAGAACAAATGTGGAAATTAATATCTGATGTAAATAATTGGCATACATGGGATAAAGGAATTGAGTTTGCTAAAATGGAAGGAAAATTTGAAAAGGGGAACAAAATTCTATTAAGACCCAAAGGAGGCCCGAATGTAAATATTGAAATATTGGAAACTATTGAAAACAAAAAGTTTTATGATGTTTCTATAATGCCATTGGCTAAAATATACGATGATCATATTTATCAAGAAACCGAAGATGGGCTTAAAATAACCGGAATTATTACGGTTAAGGGAATTTTAAGTTTTCTATGGGTAAAAATTGTGGCTCAAAAATTGGCAGATTCTTTGCCTACTGATATACAAGAACAAATAAAAGCAGCAGCTAAATTATGAAATTAACCGACAACACATTTAGTGTAGAAAAGGCTGAAGAGAGTTCAGGGTTTTTACTGTGGCAAGTCACTAACCTTTGGCAGCGGGAGATAAAAAAAGCACTAAAAGAATTCGGACTAACACATTCCCAATATGTATTATTAGCAAGCATTCATTGGCTGACACTTCACAATCAAGAAGTTACTCAGGTAGTCTTATCAAATCATACAAAGATTGACGCAATGTCAACTTCAACAGTTTTAAGAACTTTACAACAAAAGGAATTTCTTCAAAGAAAAGAGCACTTAACGGACACAAGAGCTAAGACGGTTGGACTAACTGAAGAAGGGGTGAAAATTATCAAAATGGCAGTTGTAGCAGTTGAAAAATTTGACAAAGAATTTTTCTCTTTACTTGGTAATAAGACAACAGAATTAAATAATAATTTATTAGTTTTACTCGGACAGAAATAAGGACAAAAATAAAAACGGCAGGCAATACACGGTTATAAAACATTGGAATTTAAGTGGTAAGGCAAGTGCATCACTCGCTGGCAATGTTCGTAGCAGTTGAAAGGTTTGCAGCTCCGAAATCTCCAACGTTTCATACCCACGACCGTTAACGGTAATTAAAACATTCAAACATGATAATAATAAACTAAAAAATTATGCAAACAATATTAGGTTCAGGCGGAGCAATTGGACTTCCATTAGCAAAAGAGCTAAAAAGTTATACCAGTAAAATTCGGTTGGTTAGTCGAAATCCGAAAAAAGTAAACGACACAGATGAATTATTTCCCTGCGATGTGAATGATTTTAGTCAGATTAATAAAGCAATTGAAGGTAGCGAGATCGTTTATGTTACAATTGGGTTCGAGTATAATACCAAAGTTTGGCAAAAAGTTTGGATACCATTTTTACAAACAGTCATAGATGCATGTAAAAAGCATAATGCAAAATTGGTGTTTTTCGATAATGTGTATATGTATGCAAAATCATCGATTCCGTTTATGACTGAAAATGCAGAAATTTTGCCTGCCAGTAAAAAAGGAGAAATAAGAAAACAATTGCAGGATATGATAATTTCTGAAATTGAGAATAAAAATCTTACTGCACTTATTGCCAGAGCCGCTGATTTTTATGGTCCCGACAACAAAAATAGTGGATTAGAACAAATGGTTGCACAAAGATTTTTACAAGGAAAAGGTGCTCAGGCTTTGGGCAATATTAATAAAATACACACATATACATATACCCCCGATGCAGCAAAAGCAACGGCTATTTTAGGAAATACCCCCGACGCATATAATCAGGTTTGGCATGTTCCCACAACAAAAGAAAAGCTAACTACAAAACAATGGATAGAATTATTTGCCAAGGAAGTCAATATTGAACCTCAAATTCAGGCTGTTCCTAATTGGCTAATACATATTTTAGGAATATTTATGCCGATAATGAAAGAATTTCCTGAAATGATTTATCAATACGAACAGGATTATATTTTTGACAGCACCAAATTTGAAAAAAAATTTGGCTTCTTTGCAACTTCACCAAGCGATGGAGTTAAAACCATGATTGAAAGTTTAAGAAAGTAAGATCGGATAAATTTGAAAACAGATTAACTTGATATAAAATTTGGAATAAATGCCAGAAATCTAATTGATTTAACAAAAGAAAAAAGTATTTCGGGTGCTTTGGCTTGTTGAAACATTGTGCAAGAAAGAAACATTAGTACAACTTTGAAACGATAGTACTTTGAAATTCAGTAAGATACTTATTTTGTTTTTCGTTAGATGCAATTCACCAAATTCCGAAATTAGGATTAAATTCAAGAGATAACGATAGTGTTAAAAATCGAAAATAATGGATATGATTTATAAATTAAAGTAGTAAGATTATGGAAAGAAAAAATGGAAAAGTAGTATTAGTTACAGGGGCAAACAAAGGAATTGGTAAGGAAATTGCCCGACAACTTGGTTTACTCGGTTATACAATTGTACTTACAGCTCGTGATCCACAAGCAGGTACAAAGGCGGTTGACGAGCTTGTTGCGGCAGGTTGCGATGCTCATATGGTGCCTCTCGAAGTGACAAGTGCCGATGATATAGCCAATCTTGTGAAGTATCTTGAGAAAAATTATGGTAAACTTGATGTGTTGGTAAATAACGCCGGGATTGCAATAGAATGGGACGGAAAACCAACCAATTCGGAAAAAGTTCGACGCACACTCGAAGTCAATCTTATCGCACCCTATGCAATTACAGAAGCATTAGTGCCTCTTCTTTCTCTTAGCGACGACGCAAGGGTGATTAACCATTCATCACAATTAGGTTCTATTGATGCAGCTGAGAACATGTGGCAGTATATTTCGTCATTCGTGACCGTGGGATACGCGACATCTAAGGCTGGGCTTAATATGCTAACACAGATACAATCCAAAACGTTGGCAGTTAATGGAATTGCAGTCGCAGCAGCACATCCGGGATGGGTAAAGACAGATCTTGGCTCTGATGCTGCACCCATGGAAGTTGAAGAGGGAGCAAGTACTGTTGTTAGTCTTGTGACAATTGCCCGGGAACAGTTTCCTCATGGACAGTTAGTGCACAAAGGTGTGAGAATACCTTGGTAATGATAATTTAAATTGAAAAGCATGTAGGTAACATATGGTAGCCGATAATTGCCGGCTTTTGTACTAACTTGATACTTTGGGCTATTTACGAACCAAAGTGCTAAATAGATACGAAAGTGCTGTAAATAAAGCAACTACGGCTACCATTTTTCGTTAGCGGTTATTGTAAGACGACACCTGGCTTATAACGAATAAACAATAATAAAATGAGTAACCAGGTACAATACATCAACCCTGACGGACTTTTTAAAAACCCGGCATTTTCACAAATTGTGACAACGCAAGGATGTGGAAAAACAATTTACATAGGTGGACAAAACTCGGTAAATACACAAAGAGAAATCCTTGGGAAAGGAGATATTTCCGAACAGACAGAACAGGTGATGAAAAATATACAAACTGCACTTTCAGCTTGTGGAGCAACATTTGATAATCTTGTAAAATTAACCATCCATATTGTTCAAGGACAAGACTTGTATCGTGGTTTTCAGGCATCACAAAAATATTTGGGAGGACTTAAAAACCCTCCTGCAATTACAGGTTTTTTCGTCTTTGCATTAGCCCATCCAGATTTTTTAGTTGAAATAGATGCTATTGCATTTATTCCAGATTAAACTTCGCCTTATGAGAAAAAGTAACACAATCGGACAAACGATAGCATGGGTTTTCAAATCGGCATTAGAAAAACCTTTACAGTTTCTATAGAAACAGCTTGGGACTTTTTATTCTCCGAAAAAGGACTTGCTTTTTAGTTAGGAAAAATTGAATTGGAAAGTTTCTGCTTAGACAAACCATACAAAACAAAAGACGCAATTGAAGGTAAAATTGGTACATTCAATCCGCTTTTAAACCTTCGCATGACTTGGAGGCCTGTACATTGGACAAATATTAGGACTTCATGTAGTCTGCAAGACCCAATCCCGCACATGCGGGATCCCGGTTGCACTACATCCATTGCACTGCCGCCATTTCTCTAAGTACTTATCAATGGGTTTATATTTTTAAGATGGCCTGGTTGGCGGTTCTGAGTTTGTTTTAAGTTGGTATATTTGGTGCTCTGATGTTTTCCTACTGAATATTTACCCTTACTTATAATTGATATATATTGATTATCAGCTATTTTGCCAGAGTTTAGGCAATACAATTCCAATCCTGTATTTACAAAGGTCATTGCGGACTGAAAGATCAAAGTATTAATTGATGTGTTTTATACAGAAAGCTGTCCGGTGAGCGGATTCTGAGTAATTGTTCTAC
>JBAXWR010000030.1:0-42059 GCA_037128295.1 Mariniphaga sp. | reverse complement strand
CCGGACTCATTGTGTAAACCACCTTCATATGTTCAATAAAATCCTCAAGGACCAAAACCGCATCGACCTTAAAATCATTACAGAACTGATTGATCAAATCGTTGTCTAAAGGGTTATCCAGATCGTAGAAATTATAACGATAAAGATTCCTTTCTTTTGGAATAACAACATCGTACCTTCCTGACTCAAACATTGCTTTTGCAACTACTTTGATCAAGGTGTCAGAAGCTATGCTGTCCAGAAATAAGGTATCCAGTTCCATACGCTTCTTTAAAAAATATTTCTCCAAAGAATCTCCATTTTGATTTGTAAACATTGAGCTCATACTACGGTTGAAAACGACAAGGCTTTGAACGTCATCTGAAATCGGATATTGAGGCAAATTGGAAACCTCAATCCCGATATTTCTCAAAGACGTGCATGAGACAAAAACAATTATAAAAAGAATGAAAAATATCCCCTTCGAAAGTTTATGTTTTATCATTGTTAAATCGTAAAAATTCTTATTCAGAAAATACAAAATTCAAGACCGAACCTGCATAAAGAATACAAATAAACAAATTTCTGAACTAACATAAAAATATTAAAAGCAAATAATTTTTACGCATGAAATATCAAAAAAGGAATCTTCAATTTAAACAACAGCTCTTTTGTAAGGCTTGGCTGGAACAGAGCAGAAAATATATTCCTTTTATGAGAGGTAACAGAAACAATATCTATCTCTTTTTCAACAATATAAGACTCAATCCCTTTTGCAAGATTTTTATTTACGATCAGGTCAAAGTCCATTTTTACACCATCCCCTGTTCCGATGTATTTTTCCTTGAAATGTGCCAGATCGTAATTAATGAATGGATTATCGTCAGTGTCGTCAATGTGGACAATGTATATGTGCGATTCAAGCGGTAAGGACAGCCCAATTAATTTGCGAATTGCCTGTCCATCTGATTTATCGAAATTGGTAGCATACATCATCTTTTTAAACATCGATTCCTTATATGAACAGTCTGCAGGAATTGCCAAAACAGGAATAGTTGACTGTTTGATGATTTCAGTCATGAAAGAGCCGAAATAACTTTCAGTGCCTTTTTGCTGGACAGTTCCCATAATCATTAGGTCAAATTTACCTTCCATTGCGAAATCAAGGATAGCCTCTTCTGCAATACCTCCTACAATCTCTGTCTTAATACTAACGGTATTTAATTTGTTATCAACAATATAACTATTGTATTTTGCCATGAATTCCCGCATCAGGTCACCAGCGTTGGAAATAATCTCCCCTAGCGTTTCACCAACATTTGCAGGGAAGGCATAAAAATGGTCATAAGAGACCGGATTTGTGATCGGATTAAAATAGGCATGTACCAGTGTAATCTCAGCATCTTTTTGTTTCGCTACATGAGCTGCATA
The DNA here is from genome assembly GCA_037128295.1 of Mariniphaga sp. Taxonomy (GTDB): domain Bacteria; phylum Bacteroidota; class Bacteroidia; order Bacteroidales; family Prolixibacteraceae; genus JAAFHB01. The sequence continues at coordinate 40,649 of JBAXWR010000030.1, read as the reverse complement.
AATGGCAGCATTGAGAGAAGCAGGAGAGAAATCTATCGGAACAACGATTTTTTTGATCAATTGACCTATTAATTTATTTTTCATAATCGTGAATTTTTAGTGTGACTAAATTTACTATTTCTGAATAGATTTTCAAAATAAATTTGATCAATTTATGAAGTTATTACAAACTTAAAAGGCTTTCAGAACTTCGAGCAAAAGTTTCCAAAACTTATCCACTGTTGCAATATTGATTCTCTCGTCAGGTGAATGGACGCCTTTCATTGTTGGCCCAAAGGAGATCATATCGAGTCCAGGGAATTTTTCCAGGAACAGTCCACACTCAAGTCCTGCATGGATCGAACGGATAATGGGCTCGTTGCCAAAAAGTTCATAATAAGCCTTTCTGGTGATATCGAGTAATTCGGAAGAGGGATCCGGAGTCCAGCCCGGATAACCTTCACCATGCTTTATATCCGCATTTATCAACATAAATACAGATTCAACCATACTTGCAGCATCCATTTTCCCGGTTTCCATGTCACTTCGCTGGCTTGTTGTGATTTCAATCAAATTTCCCTGTTTAAACTTAACAGAAGCAAGGTTTGTAGAAGTTTCCACAAGTCCGGGCATCCGGGTGCTCATGGCCAGAACACCATGGGGAGCGGCATATAAACAGTTAATCAGGTTTTTCTGACTTTGGATGTCAATAACCGTGGAAGGCATATCAGAACTTTCGAGGGTCAACCTTAGATGTGGCTCGTTGATCAACATCTCATTTTCGATTTCAGACCTGAAGATATTGAACAAAACAGTTATCCTCTCTTTCTGGGAGTGCGGAACAAGAACTACGGCCGATGCTTCGCGAGGAATGGCATTTCGTAAATTTCCACCATCAAATCCGGCCAGATTGAAATCAATTTTACTCATCAGTTGCCAGAGAAACCGATTGAGTATTTTGATCGCATTCCCCCTGTTTTTGTTGATATCATCACCAGAATGGCCACCCAAAAGACCAGACACGGCCAATCGGATTGGAAACATACCGGCGGGCGGATCTTTTGGTTCGAATCTGATAGTTGCAACAGTATCAATTCCACCTGCACAACCAATAAAAAGTTCACCCTCGTCTTCCGAATCAAGGTTGACCAAAGCTTTGCCACTAAAAAATCCAGGCTCCAATGCTTTTGCACCTGTCAACCCGGTTTCTTCATCGACAGTAAACAGACATTCCAATGGCCCATGCTTGATGCCATTTGCAGACAGGATGGCCATCTGAACTGCGATTCCGATACCGCAATCTGCACCTAACGTAGTTCCATCTGCGGTTACCCAATCCCCGTCAATATATGGTTTGATCGGATCAGTATTGAAATTGTGGATCGTACTGCTATTTTTTTCACATACCATATCAAGATGGGATTGCAGCACCAAAGTACGCCGGTTTTCAAACCCCACACAAGCAGGTTTACAAATTAAGATATTACCTGCAATGTCCTGTTTGGCTTCCAGATGATTCTCATTTGCAAAATTCATCAAAAAGGCAATGATCTGTTCTTCATGTTTTGATGGCCGTGGCACCTGGCAAATGTTACTAAAATGACTCCATACAGAAGTGGGTGAAAGACTGCTAATATTTTCCATTTATTTGTTAATTAATTATCTTATAATACTTTAACCTTAGTAATAATATGAATTTCATTACAACTAAAAGTATTAATATAAATGCTATGTTTGCAGGCTGAAAATAAGAATTAACTAATCGTGAAAAGAATATTTTTCATTTTAACAACCATCTGTTTACTAAATATTTGCAATTCGGTCAATGCCCAGTCTGACAACAGTACCGGCAATTGGAATGCACTTTTTTGGAAAGCAAAACTGTACAAAAAATGGTCTTTGGTGGGCGAAGCACAAATAAAAAGTAACACGTATAGTTTAAAATATGATTATTACGAGATTAAAGCCGGTATTTCGTACGCTCTGGCAAAGAATCTTTCAGGGACATTTTCATCAGGTTTCTTCCGCACATTTCAGACCGGAGGCTTATTTCTCTCTCCCACAAAACAAAAAGAATTTAGGTCATGGCTTGAACTATTTTATAAGTTATCCTTTGATCATCTAAACATAGACCAGCGTGTTCGGCTTGAACAACGTTTTATAGGTGATACTTATAAAAACAGGTTCAGGTATAGGCTCGCATTTCTGACCCCCTTTAATACTGTCAGAATAGTTCCGGGAAGTATTTATCTTAACCTGGTTGATGAGCTTTTTATGCCACAATATGGTATAACTGTTGAAAAAAACCGTTTTTATGCTGGTTTAGGTTATAAACTAAATGAAAGTGTTGCAGTCCAGGTTGGGAACATGAGAGATACGGACTACAAACCAGATTCCCGAACTTATAAGAATTATATTCAGGTTTTATTTATTTGTGATTTCACCAATTTGTTCAAAAAACATTCGTGATTTTGAATTTATAATTGAATAAAAGAAAACATATTTTGTACTTTTGCGACGAATTGGTGTCCATTGGGCTTAATTTGGGAATCCGGTGAAAAACCGGGACAGTACCCGCTGCTGTAAACCCCGATTCCGCGAATGCGGAATAATATGTTTCTGGTTAATTACCACTGTTCTTTCCAAAAAAGGATGGGAAGGTGACCGGAAATCGGGACAAGTCAGAAGACCAGCCATTCACGGTTTAAGCTTTCGGGATAAAAGCGTTCAGATGGCCGGTCTCCATTCTGCAAACTTCCGATTAGCTTAAAATCAATTATTGTTTAACGATTCAATTGATTTTAAGTATGTTAAGAATTAAAATTCAACAAATTGCTTTCATTCTTTCCGGGATGGCATTGTTTTCATCCTGCGGTAATACCGACCAACTTTCAGGTCCGGTGATTGATTTGGTTGTTCCCGCCGACGGTTTTAAAGTCGAATTGGGTAAGTCGCTGCCTCTCAATCCCAGCGTAATAAATGGCGATAAATCGACTTTTGTTTGGGAGATCAACGGTGAAAAAGTATCATCCGACAGGTTATACACCTTTATACCCACAAAAATTGGCAATTACAATCTCCAATTAAAAGTATCGAATGAAAATGGTAGCGACAGCAAATCGATTCAGGTCAATGCCTATTCATCCAAATCTCCTTATATTGCAACAATTTTTGATTACCAGTATGGACCCGGACAACATGCTTCGTTGATCCCTTCCACTAGTAAAGGTGAAGATTTTATAGGCCAGCCATGGTCCGGAACAAAGCAGTTCACCTCCCTTGGAGGCTGGGGCGGATACCTCATAGCCGGTTTCGACCATCCGGTCAAGAATAGAACAGGTGCTGATTTTGCAATCTTTGCACAACCGGGTGCCGGTTCTGAACCGGGAGTTGTGTTTGTAATGGACGACACGAATGGCGATGGGAAACCCAACGATGGTGATTGGTTTGAAATTAAAGGAAGTGAATACAGTAATCCTGAAACCATTCATAATTATCAGGTAACTTATTATAAACCAAATAATAAAGAAAATGTAACCTGGAAAGACAACAAAGGTAGGAACGGGGAACTGATACCTGTTTATGATTCATCCTCGTGGTGGTGGAACGGTTATGGCAACAAGACCGAAGTTGTATTCTCTGGCGTTAAATTGCCGGATGCCTATAAAAATACTTCGACTCAAGCCGATGTTGAAAACTGGACCGTTCGCACTGGTTTGTTTACCTCCGGTTATGCTGAGTGCTACAACAACGCAGATTACAATTATTCTCTGAAGGCCAATCTTTTAGATATATCAGATGCAGTGGATCAATCAGGTCAGAAAGTAAATCTACAAAGTATTTCATTTATAAAGGTGCAGAGCGGTGTTTTCCAGATAGCTGGTTGGCTCAATGAAGTTTCTACCGAAATCAGCGGTGCAGCAGATTTGTCATTAATTGAATATACTCCTAATTAATGTATTGCATATCAACAATTTAAATGCAATTCAAACATTCCCATACAAATCCAATATTTCTATTATTTCAACTATTTCGAAATTTCCCAATATTTCCATTATCTCAAAAGTCCCTACAATCTAAAATATTTCTATTATTTCTTATTTCATCCTTCCCCTCCTACTCCCAACACCTTTCCGATACCCTTAAAATTAAGACCGTTGAAGTATTTGCAAAAAAAGTAATCAAAGAGGAGGCCGGAAAAACGACCACCAGGATAGATTCAATTGCGATGATGAACGCACTTAATTCTAACCTTTCAGATCTCATCTCACAGAATACCCCAATTTTTATCAAAGAATATGGCCGTGGGGCGATGGCGACTGCCTCTTTCCGCGGAACGGCTCCATCACATACCCAGGTCACCTGGAATGGGATCAGCCTGAACTCGCCAATGTTGGGAATGGTTGATTTTTCGACAATACCCGTTTATTTTACCGACAATGTCAGCCTGTTGCATGGGGCGGGATCGATTTCAACGAAAAGTGGCGCCATTGGGGGTTTGGTAAAGTTGGACAATACAACCGATTGGCAGAACAAATTTTCGGGCCGTGTACTTACCGGTTTGGGAAGTTATGGCACAAAGGATGAATTTCTGCAAATGAACATCGGGAACAAAAAAATCCAGTCACAGACACGGGCTTTCTACAATTATTCAAAAAATGACTATCTGTTTGTAAATAAATTTATTGCAAATATTGATCCAGTTACCGGACACTACCTCTACCCTACTCAGCGAAATGAAAACTCCGCTTATGAAAACTATGGATTGCTTCACGAACTTTATTTTCGGCCAAATGAAATGAATATCCTGATTATCAGGTACTGGTATCAACACAATAGCCGGAGCCTGCCGCGCTTGCTTTCAAACGAAACTGAAAATAATGCAAATATCAATCGGCAACTTGAAGATGCACACCGTCCGGTAGCAGAATGGAAGCATTATGGAAAAAAATCAGTCCTAAACGTTGTCACAGGAGCCAACGACCAAAATATGCTTTACCGCCTCACCACCAAAGTTTCGGGCAACGTTGATCAGCTTGTCATCAATTCCAGGTCGGAAACTTCAACATGGTTATTGAGGTTAAACTACAATTATCAGTTTTCAAAGGATCTTTCAATGATTGCAGGTGTCAACACCGAGTTGAATAAAGTGAATTCCATCAATTCTTCCCAAAATGGTGAACAAAATGGGTACAACCGGAAACGACAGGAGAATTCGGTTTTCCTTCAGATCAGCAAGGCTTTCGGGGAAAAGGTCAACGCAAACCTTCAGGCCAGGGAAGACTTGTTGGATGGAAAGCCCGCTCCGGTTATCCCTTCGGCAGGTCTTGAATATCATCCGTTTAACGACAACGCTTATTTCATCAAAGGTAATTTGGCGAGAAATTATCATCAGCCCACCCTTAACGACCTCTATTATATACCAGGTGGCAACCCCGATTTAAAACCTGAGGAGGGATTGATGGCCGATCTGGGAACTGGTTATTCAGGCTCATTCGGAAAAGCTAATTTTCAAGTTGCTTTAAACAGTTACTATTCCCGCATCAACAACTGGATCATCTGGCTGCCTACCCCTCAGGGTTATTGGGAGCCCTATAATATGAAGCGGGTCAATTCGTCCGGTTTTGAGGTCAACACAAGCCTTAATGGGACTATTCATCATATTGATTATCATATCAATGGTAATTATGCATTTACCCGTTCCATCAACCGCGACGATCCACTCAATTGGGCAGACGAATCTATTGGCAAACAACTTCCCTATATTCCTGAACATTCGGCAAATGTGGTTGCCGGAATTTCCCGTTCAGGTTACCACCTGACCTGGTTATGGATAGGATACAGCGAACGGTTTACAACAACCAGCAATGACAAAACCTCGCCATTGGATGTTCTTTATCCTTATCTGATGAACAATCTTTTTGTGGAGAAGGAAATCAAACTGAACAAACGCAAAATGGGTGTGGAGTTAAAGATATTCAATCTTTTCAACGAAGAGTACCGTACCGTCCTTCAACATCCAATGCCAAGACGCAATTACTCATTATTAATCCGTTACGATTTCTGACATGAAATTTAAAACTGCACCGGTTGTTTGGTTTGCCGTTTTGGTCCTGATGATCAGCGGTTGTATGAAGGATGATGAGTGGATTAACCGTCACCAGAACACGGGGCTGCTTACAAAAGGATTATTTATAGTCAACGAAGGAAATTTCATGTATGGGAACGCCTCCCTCTCATTTTACGATCCTGAAACAAAGAAAATTCAAAATGACCTGTTCACAAGTATCAATAGCCTGCCTCTCGGTGATGTGGCACAATCGATGGTGATCCATAATGGGCTGGGTTATATCGTAATCAACAATTCAGGTAAAGTTTATGTCATCGACACTTCAACGGGAAAGTATGTTGGCAAAATAACCGGTTTAACCTCTCCCCGCTATGTTAATTTTGTAAACGATGAAAAGGCCTATATAACAGATCTTTACGCTGAACAGGTTACAATTGTCAATCCTAAAACATTCCAGATTACAGGAAACATTCCTACAATTGGACATGTGTCGACAGAGCAAATGGTCCAATGGAACGATTATTTGTTTGTAACTTGCTGGTCGTTCGACAATACAATATTAGTCATTGACACCCGTTCAGATCTGGTAATTGGTGAAATTAAAACAGGTAAACAGCCGGGAGGCCTGGTGCTGGATAAGGAAAACAGAATCTGGGTACTTTGTGATGGTGGATGGGCAAAAACAGGAAGTGCGCCCCGAAGTCCTATGCTTCAGTGCATCGATCCTGCAACACGAACAATTATTAAGAGTTTTCCACTTACTGCCGATGCCAAACCTTCACGTTTAGCGATCAACGGTACTCGTGATACGTTACTTTTTATCAATAGTGGAATTTGGGAATTAGGGATCAACCAAAATACATTGGAACAACAACCTTTTCTCACCGTTGGAAACCATCTCTATTACAGTCTTGCAGTGGATCCAAAAACCTCTGAACTTTATCTCAGCGATGCGATCGATTACCTTCAGCGCGGAGTGATTTACCGCTATTCCGCACAGGGAGCCAGGATCGACAGTTTCAAAACAGGAATTATTCCGGGAGCGTTTTGCTTTAAGTAAGCATGGGGCAAGGTGCAGGGAGCATGCGGGCATTAAATCTTGAGACCGGTGAATGGAAAAATAATCTGAAATTGAATTATATTTAGCATCTGACCCAAAAGCCGGAAGATGACTTTGAGCATATCGTGGGAATTGCATAAAATATTTTGCATTATATTTATAATCAATAATTTGACCAATGAGCAAAGGAAGAATATTATATGTTGAAGATGACCTTACGTTGTCGTTCGTTACCCGCGACAATCTTGAAATGAGAGGGTATTCTGTCAATTCCTGTGAAGATGGGATTACTGCACTTGAGAGAATTACATCACAACCATACGATATATGTGTCCTCGATGTCATGTTACCAAAAATGGATGGTTTTATGTTGGCACGAAAAATCAGGGAATTTAACCAGGCAATTCCGATTATTTTTCTGACAGCCCGTTCAACAAGCGAGGATAAAATTTATGGTTTGCAACAAGGTGGGGATGACTATATTACAAAACCTTTCAGTATTGAGGAGCTAGTTTTAAAAATAGAAATCTTTCTGAAGAGAAGTAAAATTGAACTTCGGCAGGAGGTTGTGAATGAGTCATTTGCGATTGGCTTATTTACATTTACACCCATCAATTTGAGATTGTCGAATGATGGATCCAATCAGGATCTGACCCATCGAGAATCACTTTTGCTCGAATACCTGATCAAACATCGGAACAAGGTGGTCAAACGCGAGGAAATACTAAAATCTGTTTGGGGCAATGATCATTTTTTTTCGAGCCGTAGTATGGATGTTTTTATCTCCAGGTTGCGAAAAATGTTAAAATCAGATCCCACGGTCAAGATCGAAAGTATCCATAATGTGGGATATCGTCTTTTGATCGATGAAAGCAAATAGTTTAAGTATTGTCATTTATTTGCCACGGTGTAAAATATATTTCTTATTTTTGATTTTTACTTTCGTTTATGCGTAATTTTATAAATTCCTGTAAACATTTTATCGCTGAATAATGTTTTTTACTATTTGTCACCACAACAACAATGAATATGAATCATCAATTGAAATTTGAGTCACTAAACTTGTCACTTCCACCGGCACCTGAACCCAAAGGCGTCTATGTACCGCTACTTCAGGTTGGCAATCTGGTTTATCTATCGGGACACCTGCCGGTGAATGCAGATGGAACCTTAATCCGAGGCAAAGTAGGTAAGGATTTGGATATGGAAGCTGGAAAAATTGCAGCCCAACAGGTTGGATTGACTATTCTGGCCACGTTAATTTCAAATCTGGGCACTCTGAATAGAGTCAAGCGTGTAGTTAAGGTGTTCGGGATGGTCAATGCAACCACCGATTTTGAAAAGCAACCTTATGTAATCAATGGTTGCAGCGAGTTATTTGTGGATGTTTTTGGCAGGGAAAACGGCATTGGTGTTCGCAGCGCAATGGGTGTCGGAAGTTTACCGGAAAATGTTCCGGTGGAAATTGAAGCAATATTTGAGATTGTACAGTATTGAAAGCTAAAAACTTAGATGAGTATTATTGAGATGTTTGTTGAGAAGTTTCCGAAATAATGAATAGATTGGCGATGAATTTATTGGATGAAGTCATTGGAGAAAATCCAAATATTTTATTAAAACGGCTGCAATACGAAAAACTACTTTCAACGATCTCAGGAAGAACTGTGGGGAAAATAAATCTGGATGAATTTTTAGATTTTTCCTTAGCCGAAATTGGAAGTACATTAGGGGTAAGCCGTGCTTATATATTTGAGGATTTTTATGATTCCGGTATCGTAAGCAATACTTATGAATGGTGTGATGAAGGAATAATTCCACTAAAGGATTATTTGCAGGAGGTACCGACTACTGGATTTAACATCTGGGTTGATAGTCTAAAACAGAATAGAGTTATTTGTTATTCGGATATCGAAGATATTCCTGATAAAGGTCTTAAAGAAATACTTCTTCCACAAAACATCCTGTCGATTCTGGTTGTTCCATTAATTGTTGATGACCAATACTTTGGGTTCATTGGATTTGATGATTGTATTGACCACCGCAAATGGCCTGAAGAGGACATCGGGATTATAATGTCACTATCCCGCATTATTTCAGGAACTATTGGTAGGCATAAGGCTGAAGTTGCCCTTTTGGAAAGTGAAAAAAAGTACCGCACTTTATTTGAAAATATGGTACAGGGTGTGGTTTACCAGAATAGCGAAGGGAAAATTATTCATGCGAATCCATCTGCCGGGAGGATACTTGGATTGACATTCGAACAGATGAAAGGCCGCGATTCCAGTAATCCACTGTGGCATACCATCCAGGAAGATGGTTCTGAATTTGACCAGGAGTCAAATCCCGCTATAGCTGCTTTGAGGACAGGAAAAGAATGTCATGCCATAATGGGTGTTTTTAATCCAAACAGAAATAAGTATTTCTGGGTAAAGGTCCATTCTGTTCCTGAATTCAGGGGAAATGAAACGAAACCTTACCAGGTATTCACTACTATTGAGGACATTACCTTGTTGAGGGAAGCCCTCAATGAACGGAATATTATCAACCGTAACCTTGAAGAAAGGGTTGAACAGCGGACACGTGAGATCCTTCAACTGTCTAAATTACAACAAGCTATTCTCAACAATGCAGGTCTGGCAATTATCTTCACATCAACCGACGGAGTAATCAGGTTGTTCAATAATGCTGCAGAACAGATGCTTGGATATTCATCTGATGAAGTAGTGGGGAAATTTACTCCGGTTCATTTTCATTCTCCTGATGAACTTTTGGAAAAGGCTTATGTGCTTTCTAAAAAAATGGGATCAAAAATCGAACCCGGGTTTGTTGTTTTTTCGACTCTATTAAAAGAATCGGGTACAAGCACAAATGAATGGACATACATTAGAAAAGACGGAAGTAAATTTCCGATAAAACTCACTGTTTCGGCCATTGAAGATGACCATGGAAAAGTTCTTGGCTATATTGGTATTGCAATGGATATCTCTCAGGAAAAGATATCCAATCAATCATTGCGTGAAAGCGAAGAACGTTTCCATAAAATGTTCCACAACCATGCCGCTGTAATGCTCCTGGTTAAACCTGAAAGTGGAAAAATTGTTGACGCAAACAACGCAGCAAAGGTTTTTTACGGATATAATTTTAATGAAAATAAATCCATTAGCGTTTTTGATCTGAACTCCTTGTCACAGGAAGAACTACAGACCGAGATGGATTACGCTTTGTCACAAAAACGAAACTACTTTCAATTCAAACACAGGTTGTCAACAGGAGAGACCAGAACCGTAGAGGTCCATTCAACCCCTATTGAAGTACATGGTGAAACGTTGCTCTTTTCTATTATCCATGATATTACTGAAAGATGGCAGACTGAAGTTGCCCTTAAAAACAGCGAAAAACACCTCAATCAGATTACTGACTCAATACCAGTTTTTATTTCACTTACCAATAAAAATTTGGATTATATCTTTGTGAACAGAGCGTATGAGGAATTTTTCAATCTACCTAAATCGGAGATTCTTAGGAAAAACGTTAAAGAGCTTATCAATAAGGATGCCTATGACAGGGCTTATCCTTATTTGCAAAAAGCATTGGATGGACAAATGTGTAGCTTTGAAAATCAACTGCTAAACTATGCAGGAATTAAAAAAATCGTTCAAACGACTTATTTGCCTTATTATCAGGATAATTTGATTATTGGCATTTTAACGACTGTCATAGATATAACCGATCGTGTACAAGCCGAAAACCTTTTACGCAAAAGTGAAGCCGAAAATAGGGCGATCCTGAGTGCCGTACCCGATATTCTTTTCCGGTTAGATAAAAACGGAGTTTTCCTCGCTTCACACACTGGCAACCCTGATTCATTGTATGCGAGTCCTGATTACTTTTTAGGCAAAAAGATTGAAGAGGTACTTCCTTCTGAGATAGCAACACTAGCGATAAATGCATTGGCAAAAACGTTCGAAATTCATGATACAATAACCTTCGAATATGAATTATCGATAAATGGCGAATTACGTTACTTTGAAGATCGCATATTGGAAATATCAGATAATGAGGCACTTTCGATTATTCGTGATATAACAGGCAGGAAATTGGCAGAGATCGGGTTGCAAACGACATCAAAAAAACTGTCAATACTGTTACAGAACTTAAGCTCAGGAACTTTATTCGAAGATGAAACTAGACACATTACCCTTGCTAACCAGTCATTTTGTGATCTTTTTAAAATTTCAGTCCTACCCGATCAATTGGTAGGATTTGATTGTGACGTGGTTACAGAATCGGGCAAACAGTTGATGAAAGATCCCGGTGCATATATCGACCGGATTTCTAAGATTCTTTGTGACGGTGTAATTGTTGCCAATGATGAACTCTTTTTACAGGATGGACGGGTTTTTGAAAGGGATTATGTTCCGATCCGGAACAACAATTTGCTGCTTGGGCATCTATGGAATTATCGGGACATTTCAACGCGTAAACAACTTGAAGAAACACTTATGGCCACCGTGGCAAAGGAGAAAGAATTGAATGATCTGAAATCGCGTTTTGTTTCGGTGGCTTCTCACGAATTCAGGACCCCACTTGCAACGATACTGATTACGAATGAAGCTCTGGCTGCCTATTGGAAAAGGATGGATCAGGAACAGATCGACACAAGATTACAGATTATAAAAGATCAGGTGGTTCATCTAACAAATGTGGTCACAGATGTTATGCAGATCGCCAAAATTCAAGAAGGCAAAATATCAGTTGACCCATCGGAGCTCGATCTCTTACATTTATGTAAGGAAATCATTTCAAGCTTCAATATCAACTTTCCTCAAAGCAATGTAATACAATTCGTCAGCGATTTCCAAGAAATGAAAATGCTATTGGATAACCGTATCATGATGCAGGTAATGAATAACTTAATATCCAATGCAATAAAGTACTCAGTCGGAAATCCAAGCATTGTGGTTGAACTTTTCGAAAAGGAAAATGAAATCGTATTAGGAGTTACAGACCATGGTATTGGGATTGCGGAAATCGATCAAAAATATCTGTTTCAGCCATTTTACAGGGCATCAAATGTTGAGAAAATTCCAGGGAATGGACTTGGATTGAACATCGTCAGGGAATCGCTCCTTTTACTTGGTGGAGATATTACATTTATAAGTTCACTGGGCAATGGATCAATCTTTCACGTTCATTTACCTGAAAATTTGATTGTTAGTAAGAAAGTTTGAAAGTCTGGATAAAAAACAAACCCGGAAAACTTTCGCTTTCCGGGTTTGTTTTTTTATCCTTTCGAGTATTAATACAAAGTTGACTGTTGATAAGTTTGTTTCTTGCCAAACAAGTTCTCAAAAAAAGATTTAACCCCAGTCTTATTGTCTTGACTAACAGGTGATTGTGTTACGGAGCTTTTTAAAACCAGATCTTTCTTTTCCATCTCCTGCTTTACTGTACCAACCGAATCAACTTTTGGAGTCCATAAAGATGTAATTTCCAGGAATCTTTCATAAGCTTGTTTATGCTGACTTAACAACCATTTATAGATATTCTGATCCGAATAAACTTTCTGGATACCATGACCTTGTCCTTTCAAAACAGAAAACTTCGGACGCGAACCAAGATCCTGTAAAGCTCCTACCATTTCCTGCGAACGTCTTAGGTTAACTTTCCGGTCAACTTCACCATGAAACACCCATGTTGGGATATCCTTAATCGTTTCTACCATTCTTGTCTGACCTCCTCCGCAAAGCGGCATAATTGCGGCAAAGTATTCGGGATAACGGGAAGCAAGATCCCATGTGCCAAAACCACCAAGGCTCATTCCTGTCAGATAAACACGGGAAGGATCGATATTGTACTTAACCTTCAACTCCTGATAAAACGACTCAAACCATGTCCCTGCAGTCCAGTTTTTATTTGAAGGACATTGGGGTGAAATAACAATAGCATCAACATCCATACCTCTGTCAAGGTAAAAAGGTGGACCATATTTCTTTAATCTTTCAAGATTATTTCCCTTACAAGAACTACCATGTAAGTAAATAATTAAAGGCCAAACTTTTGTATCGCTTTTATCGTAACCATTGGGCAAATAGGCAAGGTAGGGGTAAGTTTTTGACTTTTCTTTGATCAGTGGCGAATTGCCAACCGGTGTTTTTGCAGTTAATGAAACAGCAAAACTTAACAATGTAATCAAAGCAATAAATCTCATATCTTGTCTTGTTAAGTGAATAATAGACAAAAATAAAGCTTTTATTGGAAAAAAAAACCTTAAAACTGGCTATTAAAATTTTTTAACATTTAATTCGAAAATGAATGTATTGTATATATCTGAATTTCAAATGATTGACTTCAAATAGAACATATATACTTTTTTATATTTGTGGTTAATTAGTTCTAATTCAAGCACTAAAAAATCACCCAAAGCAACAATTTTAACCACATAAACCGCGATTCCTGAGCAATTCAAACATCTCGTCACGCGTTTTTTTGGCACTTTCACCGGCACTTAATGCAAAATCTTGTCCGTTTGAAGCATAAATGATTGCCCTTGAAGAATTGACCAGCAGGCCACATTGTTCGTTTAAACCATATTTTGCAACTTCCTGTAAACTACCACCTTGCGCGCCAACACCCGGAACCAGTAAAAAATGTTCCGGTACGATTTTTCTGATCCCTGTCAACTCTTCCGCTTTTGTTGCCCCGACAACATACATCAGATTTTCAGTCGTGCCCCATGCCTGTGATTTGCGAAGTACCGTTTCAAATAGCTTTTCTTCCGTAACTTTGTCTGTCATAAACTGAAAATCGTACGCCCCAATGTTTGAGGTCAATGCAAGCAAAACAACCCTTTTGTCTTTGTACTTCAGAAAAGGTTTAATAGAATCTTCCCCCATGTAAGGTGCAACTGTAACTGCATCAAAATCCAATTTCTCAAAAAAGGCTTTTGCATACATTGAAGAAGTATTTCCAATATCGCCCCTTTTTGCATCAGCAATCAGAAAAATATCAGGATAATTTTCGCGGAGATAATGAACCGTTTTCTCCAGGCTTCGCCAACCTTCAAGTCCCTCCGATTCATAGAAGGCAAGGTTTGGTTTGTAGGCGACTGTATATTCAGCGGTAGAATCGATAATCTCCTTATTGAATGTGAAGATCGGATCGGTTGTGTCCAGGAGGAAAGAAGGGATTTTTGTCAGGTCGGTATCAAGGCCAACGCACAAAAACGACCCCTTCTTTTTGATATTTTCGAATAATTGCCGATTGTCCATATTATAATTCTGTTTCCTTTAAACGTTCAGTATTTTCCTCAACCCTTAATTTATTGATAATCTCTTCAATATCACCATCCATAATGGCCATCAGATTGTAAACAGTCAAACCGATACGGTGATCGGTCATTCGCCCCTGGGGATAATTATAGGTACGTATCTTGGCCGACCGGTCGCCTGTGGAGACCATGGTCTTTCTTCTTGAGGAAATATCGTCAATGTATTTCTGGTATTCCATATTGTAAATCCTTGTCCGCAACTCCCCCATCGCTTTTGCAAGGTTCTTGATCTGCGATTTTTCATCCTGGCAGGTTACTACAATACCCGTCGGAATATGGGTAAGCCTGATAGCCGAATAGGTCGTGTTCACACTCTGTCCACCGGGGCCGGAAGAACAATAGGTGTCTTTACGGATGTCTGTCTCGCGCAGGTCAATGTCAAACTCTTCAGCTTCGGGAAGTACCGCTACCGTAGCTGCTGAAGTGTGGACACGACCCTGAGTTTCGGTTTGTGGAACCCGCTGAACCCGGTGAACACCTGATTCAAATTTAAGAACACCATAAACATTGTTGCCCGTAATTTTGGCAACAACCTCTTTGTATCCACCCGATGTACCATCCTGTGCATTTGTAACCTCCATTTTCCAGTTCATCCGGTCACAAAATTTGGAATACATCCTGAAAAGGTCACCGGCAAAAATAGCTGCCTCATCCCCTCCTGTACCACCCCTTATTTCAAGAATGGCATTTTTACTGTCCTCAGGATCAGCAGGTACCAAAAGGAACCGAATCTCATCCTCATATTCTTTAATTTGTTTTTCGCTGTTCTCCAACTCCTCTCGGGCCATTTCGCGAAGCTCCTCATCCGTTTCAGTGTCTAAGATCTCTCGCGCATCCGAGAAATTCTTCAATAAGCCCTGGTAACGTTGAAAAGATTTTACAAGAGAATCCAATTGTTTATAGTCCTGGTTGAGCTTGACATACCGTTTCATATCTTTCATAACGCCGGGATCGGAAATCTGCTGGCTCACCTCATCGAAGCGGATTTTAATCCCTTCGTATTTTTCCAATAATGAATTATCTGACATATATTAAAAAAAGAAATAAATTGAAATAAGAGAAATAAATTGAAATGTTGCTTTCGTTGAAATATTGGGAAATTTACGAAGCGTAGCTAATACTCGAAAGTGCCGTATTCCGAGTGGATGGTGACTTTTTTGCCTTCATATTGTTCAACATGTCCGATTATTCTGGAATCAACATCAAAGGATTTGGCAATCGTGATAATCCCTTCTGCAGCTTCCTGGTTGGTATAAATTTCAAACCTGTGGCCCATATTAAAAACTTTGTACATCTCGTGCCATGTTGTGCCGCTTTGATCCTGAATCAGTCTAAAAAGGGGTGGCGTATCGAAAAGGTTATTTTTTATAACATGCACATTATCAATAAAATGAAGAACCTTGGTTTGGGCTCCCCCTGAACAATGGATCATTCCTGAAATTGAATTCCTAAACTGGTCCAATACCTTCTTAATGATGGGTGCGTATGTCCTTGTTGGTGAAAGCACCAATTTGCCCGCATCAATGACAACACCTTCAACCGGATCGGTCAATTTACAATTTCCCGAAAAAACAAGCTGTTCAGGAACTGCGGGGTCATAACTTTCCGGGTATTTATTGGCTAAGTATTTGGCAAAAACATCATGGCGTGCTGAAGTCAATCCATTGCTTCCCATGCCTCCATTGTACCCTTTTTCGTAGGAAGCTTTACCCGATGATGATAATCCGATAATACAATCCCCTGCCTTAATCTGGTCGGCAGAAATAACATCCGATCTTTTCATCCGGCACGTAACAGTCGAATCGACAATGATCGACCGGACAAGATCCCCTACATCTGCGGTTTCGCCCCCTGTGGCATAAATATTGATACCAAGTTCCTGCAATTCAGAGCAAAGTTCCTCTGTACCCGTGATAATCGCCGAAATCACTTCACCTGGAATCAGGTTTTTATTCCGGCCTATTGTTGAAGATAACAGAATATTATCGACCGCACCTACACAAAGCAGGTCATCAAGGTTCATCACGATTGCATCCTGAGCTATCCCTTTCCATACCGACAAATCACCGGTTTCTTTCCAATAGAGGTAAGCAAGGGCGGATTTTGTCCCTGCACCATCGGCATGCATTATATTACAATAGTCAGGATCACCTCCAAGGAAATCGGGTACAACTTTACAAAAGGCTTTGGGAAAAAGCCCTTTGTCGATGTTTTTAATGGCATTGTGAACATCCTCCTTCGATGCCGAAACACCCCTCAAGTCATATCTGTTGTCAAATCCCATATTGATAATCAATGGTTTAATAAACACCTGAAACATTTCCGGCAATCCGGGACAGGTTGGGCAAAATTAATATCTTTTTGCGATTTATCCATTTTTACAGCTTTAAGATTAATTTTATGGCCTTAAAACAGGTAATATCACAATGCGCAATAAATCAATATTATTCATTTTTATCCTGTCTGTTTGGGTTTTCCTATTTTACTACAAGGAAGAATCCACCAATTTCATTGTATTTAATTGGTTGGGGATGCCTTATGAATCGAATCTTTCGAATACGCTGTGGTTTTTTATCAATACAATTCAGAAGATATTGTACCTGTTGATCCTTGTAATTTTCGTGTCAGGGGTTGTCAGAAGCTATTTTTCGCCTGAAAAGACACGGAAGTACCTGGAAGGGAAATCATTATTTGTGGGAAACGTACTTGCTTCATTGCTTGGTATCGTCACCCCATTTTGTTCCTGTTCGGCTATTCCATTGTTTCTGGGATTCGTCGAGACAGGTATCCCGTTGGGCGTCACTTTTTCATTTTTGATAGCAGCACCCATGATTAACGAAGTTGCGGTATTTATGCTGTTTAGCCTTTTTGGATGGGAGGTAGGGATTATTTATATGCTCACCGGATTATTTATTGCGATTGTATCAGGCTGGACCATTGGCAAATTGAAATTGGAAAAATGGCTTCAGGATTGGGTGGTTGATCTGAAACATACTTCACAGGAAGGCCATCCGGAGATTCTGTCATTCAATGATAGGTTACAAATCGGGCAGGAGGCTGTCGGGGACATCCTGTCGAAAGTTTGGTTGTACATCCTTTTCGGGATTGGTGTTGGAGCTTTTGTACATGGCTATGTTCCGGATGATTCTCTTGCATCCTTAATCAACAAAACGACCTGGTATTCGGTTCCCCTTGCGGTGCTGGTTGGGATTCCACTTTATTCATGTTCTGCCGGAGCTGTTCCAATTGCTTATGCATTGATTGAAAAAGGTGTCCCTTTGGGAACAGCACTTGCGTTTATGATGTCGGTGATTGGAATCTCGTTACCGGAACTGATCATTTTGAAAAAGGTTTTGAAGTTGCCGTTCATCCTTATATTTATTGGTATTCTTGCATTCGGGATCACTTTTGTGGGATACCTGATGAATTTACTGCTTTGAATAATATTCTGATTGCGCCTTCGATGTGATATAGTTTTCTTTCCAAAAATACTTTAACACCAACAGTGTATTATTTTGATATTTTCCGTTCTCCCTTCACCGCTCATCCTTTTCCGCTCACGAAGCTCCATGCTCCTTGCCCCACGCCCCATGCCTCACGTCATTATTCCTCCTCCAGCAGATCCGGCCTGATACGCCTTGTCCGTTCATAGGCTTGTTCCTGTTTCCAATCATCAATTAACTGATCGTTTCCACACAAAAGAATATCCGGTACACGCCAACCCTTGTATTCGGCAGGTCTTGTATAAACAGGTGGGGTTAACAACCCATCCTGAAAAGAGTCGGTCAAGGCTGAGGTTTCATCCGATAAGACACCTGGAATCAATCGTACAATTGCATCGGAAACAATAGCTGCGGCAAGTTCACCACCGGTCAGCACGTAATCGCCTATTGACAATTCCAGAGTAATCAAATGATCGCGTACTCTTTGGTCTATACCTTTATAATGTCCGCAAAGAATCAACAGGTTTTGCTTGAGAGATAGCTGATTTGCATCGCGTTGAACAAACTGACGAGCATCTGGAGTCAAAAATATCACTTCGTCGTAATTCCGCTGACTTTTCAGGTCACTGATTGCCAGATCGATAGGTTCAATCAACATCACCATTCCGGCTCCTTTGCTGAATGCATAATCATCGACCTTTTTGTGCTTATCGGTTGACCAATCCCTGATGTTGTGGATATAAATCTCAGCAAGCCCTTTGTCTTTCGCCCTTTTCAGGATCGAATGGTTAAAAGGGCTTTCCAGCAATTCAGGGACTACAGTCAGAATATCTATACGCATAAGGATGTTTTTTGCAAATGTAACATTCGCGATTAAGCTAAACAATCATCTAAAGCTTAAAATAGCCTAAAAATATCAAAATAATGCCATTGTGTCTGATCCGTCTTTGAAAATGCGCCATTTTGGCTGCATATTTTTATTAAGAACATCGTAAATTGGAAATGGTATGTAAATTGACTTAGGGAGGTCATGTTGCAACCAATATTATTAAGTCAAACATTTAAAATTAAAAAGTCATGAATATTTTAAGATTTTCAAATCCATTAGGATGCAATGCTTTATCGGTCAATACGTTTAATGATCTTCTCCGTGATATAAAAGATGAAACCATGTATTCGATGCCACAAGCAAATGTTGTAGAAAACAAAGATGGATATCGCATCGAACTTGCGGTTCCAGGGTACACAAAAGAACAAATCGGGATACAGTTTCAGGACCATGTTTTGGTTTTAAAAGGCAATGTCGAAGAAAAATTAAATGAAGGAGAAAAGTATCTTTCACGCGAATTTGGATTAAAAAACTTTGTCAGACGTTTTGTAGTCCCCAAAACAGTTGATTCATCCGTTATCACTGCATCGTTTTCAAACGGAATCTTGTCGGTTGATGTGCCAAAGAAAGAAGAAACCAAAGAAAATTTAACAAAAGACATTCAAATAAATTAGTTTGTTAAATATTGTTAATCAATGTATTATGGGGCTTTTGACGAATTGTCAGAGCCCCATGTCTTATTTGGAATAAAAATATGTTTTGGAATTAGTTGAGGATTCGATTCTAAATATCTATTTTCGTGAAATTAATAATGAATATACATCCTGGCTTAATCGCCGTAACGAAATTGCAGATGGAATCCAACGAGTTGAAAGAAAATGGGACATCCGAGGAAATCGGAATTGTTAATGATGGTGGAACAGTTGAAAACATTGAGGTTGCAACAAAAGTAGTTGAACCTGAAAGTACTGGTAATGAGGTTGAAGATTCAAAGGAAGATCTTTCATCAGGAATCGAAACAGAATCTGAGGCAACGCCTGAGGTTATTGAAGAGAACGCTTCCAAAGAAGATATTGTTGAAGCTCAATTGGAAGAAGGAATAATTGAAGTTCAGACACCTGAACCAATATTGGCAAGCGAAGACCTTCCAAAACCGCTTGTCGAAGATGCGGGAACGACCGAAACAGTTTTAATAGATCGGATTGTTCAAGCCACAGTCGAAATTGATGATGATGACGACGACCTTTTCAGCGATCGCGAACCTGATTCCAATGCAATTCCAATCCACGATTATTCTTCCTATAGTAAGGTGCAATTAATCAATACGTTAAGAAAGATTTTGGCAGAAGGAACAGTTGATTCAATACGACCACATGCCGAAGCGATCAAAGGATGTTTCTATAAAATAAGGAACGCCGAAATTCAGGAACAAAAAAATACGTTCGTTGCCCAGGGACATGAAGAGGAATTATTTGAACCACAGGTAGATCCTTATGAATTTGACCTTAAAGACCTGCTCCGGGAATATAAAAACCTCCGTGGGGAACTGAATAAAAAGCAGGAAGCAGTAAAAGAAGATAATTATTATAAAAAACTGGCGATCATTGAAGAGATCAAAGCGCTGATCAACAGTGAAGAGTCAATCAACATGACTTTCCAGGAATTCAACAATTTGCAGGATAAATGGAGGGACATTGGTCAGGTACCACAAACAAAGGTTAAAGACCTATGGGAAAATTACCACTATCATGTAGAATTGTTTTACGATTTTGTTAAGATCAACCGTGAACTTCGCGATCTTGACCTTCGTCGCAATATGGATGAGAAGGCAAGACTTTGCATCAAAGCTGAAGAGCTCGCTTTAAACACAGTTGCAGATGCTCTTGGCACATTCAGGGACCTTCAGAAACTTCATGAAGCATGGCGTGAAATTGGACCTGTTCCACGTGAAGGAAAACAAGATTTGTGGGAACGCTTCAAAGCTGCTACAAGCATTATCAACAAGCGCTACCAGCAATTTTTCGAGCAGGAGCGAAACAACCAGAAAGAGCAGTTACAAAAGAAAATCGAGTTGTGCGAACTTGCCGAACAGTACTGTAGTTTTGTATCTGATAATCCACGCGAATGGAACGATATTACCGAAAAGGTTATCGCCCTCCAGGAAGATTGGAAAAAATCGGGTTTTGGACCTCGGAAAGAGAATGCTAGAGTTTGGGAACGTTTTAGGGCTGCAAATGATGCATTCTTCCAGAACAAACGTAATTTCTGGAACAAGAGCAAAGATCAGCTCAATAAGAACCTTGCTTTAAAATTGGAAATCTGCGATCAGGCTGAAAAGCTTAAGGAGACCGACGATTGGAAAGCTACCACCGACAAATTAATTGCCTTACAGAAAAAATGGAAAGAAGTTGGTCCCGTCCCGCGTAAACAGTCGGAATTAATATGGAAAAGGTTCAGAAGTGCATGTGATGAGTTTTTTAATCGTAAAACCACCCATTTTTCTGGTGTTACAGGCGATCAGGACGAAAACTATAAGGCTAAAAAAGGTTTATTGGCAGAGATCGAAGCCTTTAAACCTTCAGGAAACACACGTGAAGATGTTGAAGCACTCAAAAAATTTCAGGATCGATGGGCTGAGATTGGATTTGTCCCGTTCCGTAAAAAAGAGGAATTGCAAATCCGTTACCATGGTTTGATCGATGGTCTCTTTGATCAACTTAAACTCGACGATCAAGATATGGGCCTTTATAAATTCAAGACCAAAATCGAACATTGGGCGTCAATTCCAAGAGGTTGGACAAAAATAAATATGGAGCGCGACAGGTGTTCTCAACATTTGAAACAGCTTGAGATTGACCATAATACCCTAGCGAATAACGTTGGTTTCTTTGGCACGAGCAGAGGAGCCCAATCCTTGATACAAGGTGTAAACCTTCAAATGGAGAAGCTCAAAGTTCAGATTGACCTTTTAAGGGCCAAATTGAAAATAATAGATTCTCAGGAAGAGGTAAACTAATATCTATTTGAACGATGAAAAACCCGTTCCGGTCAAATGGAACGGGTTTTTCATTGGAGCTTTGTTACCAAAATTTAATCGAAGGGTACGCTGATTACGATTATTATTAGTTACTTTGCAAACTTTTAGAACACATAGAAAATTTAATTATTGTGGCCACAACGAAGTATATATTTGTAACCGGCGGTGTGACCTCTTCTCTTGGAAAAGGGATTATTGCTTCATCCCTAGCGAAACTTCTTCAGGCAAGAGGATACAAGGTAACGATACAGAAATTAGATCCCTACATCAATGTTGATCCGGGAACATTAAACCCTTACGAGCATGGCGAATGTTATGTAACAGAAGACGGTGCAGAAACGGATCTTGACCTCGGTCATTATGAGCGGTTTCTTAATTCGCCAACATCACAGGCAAATAATGTGACTACAGGCCGGATCTATCAGTCTGTAATCAATAAGGAACGCCGTGGCGATTATCTTGGAAAAACAGTGCAGATTATTCCACATATTACCGATGAGATCAAACGATATATCAAATACCTTGGGTCTAAGAAGAGATTCGACATCGTAATTTCGGAAATTGGTGGTACTGTTGGCGATATAGAGTCATTGCCCTATATTGAGGCTGTACGTCAGCTCAAATGGGAAATGGGAACTGATGCCCTTTTTATCCATCTCACACTTGTGCCCTATCTCTCCTCAACAGGCGAGCTAAAAACAAAACCTACCCAACATTCGGTTAAAGCTCTTCTCGAAAATGGTGTACAACCAGATGTCTTGGTACTTAGGACAGAGCATCCTTTATCACCTGGATTGAAGGAAAAGGTCGCATTGTTTTGTAATGTCAATAAAGATGCTGTTATTGAATCCATTGATGTTTCAACCATTTACGAAGTTCCGATCAGGATGCGCAACGAAAAACTCGATGAGATTGTATTAAAGAAACTCGGCCTTCCGGTTGGAGATCCACCTGAACTTAAAGATTGGAACGATTTCCTTTACCGGTTTACCAATCCAAAAAAGGAGGTAAAAATAGCATTGATAGGAAAATATGTTGAGCTTCATGATGCCTACAAATCAATCTCGGAGGCATTGATCCACTCAGGTGCCGCCAATGATTGCCGTGTTAAAATCGAATGGATCCATTCCGAACGGATTACCGAAGAAAATATTGAGCGGAAAGTCAAAGGATGCGGTGGAATGATTATTGCTCCCGGTTTCGGCTATCGCGGTACTGAAGGAAAAATTGTAGCTGCAAGGTACGCTCGAATCAATAATATTCCTTTTTTTGGCATATGTCTCGGAATGCAGATTGCTGTCATTGAATTTGCCCGCAATGTGCTGAACCTGGAAGGAGCAGACTCGACAGAAATGAATTCTGAAACACCGTATCCGGTCATCGATCTGATGGAGGAACAAAAGGAAATTACAGACAAAGGAGGTACCATGCGTCTGGGTGCTTACGACTGCCAGTTAAAAAAGGACTCCAAAGCCTATGCTGCTTATGGAAAATCGAAAATATCTGAACGGCATCGGCACCGTTATGAATACAATGATGCCTATCTCGACAAATTTGAAGCCGCAGGTATGAAAGCTGTAGGAATCAACCCGGATACAACATTGGTTGAAGTAGTTGAAATTCCGGATCATACATGGTTTATAGGTGTCCAGTTTCATCCCGAATACAGCAGTACAGTGCTTCAACCACATCCTTTGTTTGTTGCGTTTATAAAAGCAGTTCTCGAAAATTCAAAATAAAAAATACGATCAATACTTTATATGGATAAAAATACAATTACAGGCTTTGTACTCATTTTTTTGATACTGGTAATTTTCAGTTACTATAACAGGCCTTCTGAAGCGCAGTTGGCTGCAGCAAAAAGACAAAGCGATTCGATTTTCCAGGTTGAGGCAAATAAAGCGCAAGTGGCTGAAATACAAGCTAAAATGGATAAGTCTTCACTAGAAAAAATAGTTTCTGGTGTTACTTCTGATAGCCTTGGTTTGGCTGGTGCCAATAACGAACTCAAAAGCCTTTACGGTGTTTTTTCTGAAAAAGCAAAAGGTGTGGAGAAGTATTATACTCTCGAAAATAATCTGATGAAGGTTAAAATTTCAAACAAAGGGGGTAAGGTTTATTCGGTAGAATTAAAGGGCTATAAACGTTTTAATGGTGAACCATTGGTCCTTTTTGATGGATGGGATAACCGCTTCGGATTAAATTTCTTTTCGCAAAACAAAAGCATCCAGACCGACCATTTCTTTTTTACACCTTCTTTGTCTGATACCCTGTTGACTGTTATTGGACCTGCCGTTTCTAAAGGTAAGGAAGGTCGTGAAAAATTTAATGTTGATAGTGAAGCTGGCGCAAAATCGCTTTCGATGCTGCTTGATGCAGGGAATGGTGTTTCTATCGAATATGTTTATACCTTGAAACACAATTCATTTATGGTAGGGTTCGATATCCATACTGCCGGGCTTAAAAAAGTGATGGGGGCTAATTCCGATTATATCAACTTTTCATGGACACAGGCAATGCCCCGTCAGGAAAAGGTGTCTAAATTTGGTGAAGACAATTATGCGACCACTTATTTCAAATATTATCAGGATCAGGTTGACAAGATTGCGCCAACTAAATCAGAATCCAAACCATTGACGACTAAAGTTGAATGGGTAAGTTTTAAAACACTCTTTTTCTCATCTGCCTTAATTGCTGATAAAGCTTTCTTAAATGGTCATGTAAGCACCAAATTAAGGACAAAGGATTCCCTATTCGTCTCTGACATGACTGCCGATCTGACAATCCCACTTGAAGGTGTAGGACGTGAAACTTTTAAAACAAAATTGTTTTTTGGTCCCAACCAGTACAATACCTTGAAGCAATATAATATTAACCTGGATGAGGAACTCGCTCTTGGTTGGACAGTAATCGGATGGGTTAACAAATACATTATTATCCCCGCTTTTGACTTCCTCAGGCGCTATATTGGGAATTTTGGGCTAATTATCTTATTATTAACTATTTATGTTAAGTTGATCATTGCCCCGTTCACTTATAAGTCCTATATCTCACAGGCAAAAATGAGGTTGTTAAAGCCTGAAATCGAAGATATCCAAAAGAAATTTGGGGAGGATAAAAAAATAGAGTCACAGCAGGCGGTGATGGCCCTATACAAAAAGGCGGGTGTCAATCCATTGGGAGGCTGTCTGCCAATGGTCTTTCAAATGCCGATCCTCGTGGCTATGTTCTATTTCTTCCCGATCTCTATCGAATTGAGGCAACAGAGTTTCCTCTGGGCGCACGACCTATCATCGTACGATTCAATATTCAATCTTCCCTTCGAGATTCCATGGTATGGAAGCCATGTGAGCCTTTTCTGCTTGTTGATGACTGTTGCAAATATCCTTTATGTGAAGTACAATAATGAGATGAGCGCAGCCGGTACGCAACAGATGCCAGGCATGAAAACCATGATGTACATGATGCCGGTAATGTTCCTGTTTGTATTTAATAGTTACGCTTCAGGATTGAGTTATTATTACTTCTTATCACTGGCCTTTACCTTTGTACAGATGTGGATTTTCAAGAAGTTGATCAACGAAGATGCTATCCATGCCCAGTTAAAGGCAAAGCAAAAAATGCCGTACAAAAAATCGAAGT
This sequence comes from Mariniphaga sp., assembly GCA_037128295.1. Taxonomy (GTDB): domain Bacteria; phylum Bacteroidota; class Bacteroidia; order Bacteroidales; family Prolixibacteraceae; genus JAAFHB01. Next base: position 15,259 of record JBAXWR010000030.1, on the reverse strand, counting down.
TTGCCGAAAAACTTGAGGAAATGACCAAACAACAACAAAAGACGATTACTCTAAATAAGAAAAAGTAGCTAATTTGTTATTTTATTACATAGATGCAAAGGCTGTTCCGTAAAGGGGCAGCCTTATTTAATTTCTATTAAACCCAAAACGTTTTCGCCATCCCAATTTTTTCAAGAGAGGCAGTGGGAATTAGAAAAAAGGAAAAAAGAAGGTTTGTTTATCCTAACCTAGTAATCTCATTATAAACTTATTGTATTTAGGGGCAATTGAAAGATAACCTCTATATTTCTGATTACCACGAATCCGAAATCTCAAATCCGAAATCAGGTTAGGAAACCAATATTCACTATATTTGCAATGATGCTAATTTTACAACATTCTTTAAACATAAATTTGGCAATAATTATGGGCTTAAGTTTTCATTACAACGGAAAAATATCAGATCCGGCATTGTTGCCAGATTTGATCGATGAGGTACAGGAAATTGCCAATGTGCATCATTGGAAGTACTTTATCTTCGATCGTCAGTTTATAATAGGTGATTTTGGGAAAACTGGTCATAATCAATGTATTTATGGCATTTGTTTTACTCCTCCCGAATGCGAAACTGTCAATATTTGTTTCCTCTCCAATGGACGGATGAGTTCTATAGTAAACCTTCAACTTTGGGCTAAAACCACCGATCCTGCCGAAAAGGATTACCTCTATATGAATTCCGTAAAGACCCAATTTGCCAGCGTGGAATTGCATCAATTGCTCATCCATCTGTTTCGTCACTTGAATAATAAATATTTTGCTGATTTTAATCTCTACGATGAAGGGAGCTATTGGGAAACCAACGATGAGGCACTGCTAAGGAAAAACTTTAACAGGAATCTGGCACTGATCAATAGTGTTGAATCGGCATTGGAGCATATTCCAAGAAATGAAGGTGAGGACATTGAAGATTATCTTGAAAGGATCATAAAGCCGATCCATGATAAGAAGGATGAAATTGGGGATTCGTCATCTACTCCCAATCTTTAATCTTCTTGATTCTTAAATTAACTTTGTAAGGATAACCTCCAAAATATTGTTTTTGATTTTCGAGGTGATCTTTTCTTTGTCCACTAAAGCTGGAAGTGAAATCTCTTTAAGATAGCCAATATCATCTGCAATAAATAGTTGATGACCTAAGACTCTCAACTTCAAAGTTTCCTGATTTAAATCCGGCAGTTCGAAATAGATAATCAGATTATTCCCTTCGTCAAAAATATCCAAAAGGGTATCCCTTATCTCTGAGTCAGGTAAACCATTGATCCACCAACTGAATGTAACTTTATCACCTGTTTCCCAATCAACCCTTGATGCTTCAAACGTTAGGATGGGAAATCCAAATTCACTTTCGGATGCCGGATTTATAACTTCTTTTATCCTGATTAAGACATCCATATGATTTTCAGCTCCGATCAGGTTTGACAAAATATCTATCCTGCCATGCCTGTTCTCATAAAGAAACCAAAGGATCATCGCCGAACGTTTGTCCAATCCTTCGGCTACTTTATTTACTGTCCCCCGGCTTAACTTTAGTAATAATCTCATTGACAATTCTTTATATAATTTGTCCAAATTCTGGCAGATCACCCATAAGGAAATTGGTTCGCCATCCGATTCATATTCAATACGTATTGTATCAGTCTGGCTGACACTATAAACCTTTTTCTCAATCGCAAAGCCCTTTATGTTACAAAGAGTTATCTCCCATACCAAAGTAGTTCCCTGTGAAAAAGATAGTTTCGTTGAGGTCAACACAATAGTCCCCAATTTCCATAATAATTTTCCAGGTGATAAATATCCGCCTGGCTCTTTTATTACTTCTATATCTATCAGAATATTATTATTTTCCAAATATTCATCGGATGAAATGGATCGCTGTTCTAGGCGCAATTCATCAATCGCCTTTTTCCAATCATCGGGATCTTTAACGGCAATGTAAGGAATCCTGTTGCCGGTTTCGGGTAGGATATGAAGTTGTTTGATCTGTTTGCCCAAAATCCAGCCCCTTTTCAGAACTTTTGTTGCCTGAATCTGATTAAGCGGGATTTTGAACAGGATCTGTTCCCCTTGGATAAAAAAAAGCCGTTTGTTTGTAAGGTATAAATTTCCAAGCCGCCAAGAGGAGGATTGAGATATCCACAATTCGTAACTTGCAGTAAAATACTTTATTAAAACCTCTCCTTGAAACAAAGGCAGGTTAACAGGTTTCCGTATCGTATCCAAATAGTTTTTCATATTTTGATTTTATACCGCTATTGCTGCCAATCTTCTTTTTAGTTTTGGGCTCATCCATCCGCAATTCGGGCAACCTTCTTCCAGTAGTACCTGGTCACTGGCCGTTTTTCCACATTGAGGACATGACTCTTTCCCCACTTCAACCCTGAGGGATACGATATTGTTTAAAACATCTGCCCAATCGTTAAGCTGATCACCTCCCGTGAAAGATGCCATCATTTCCGTTCCTTTATTGATATATACCACATCCAATGTTTTTTCCTTTATACTGTTCAGACCGTTATTTTTCTTCATTACAATTTTAGCACTTAATATCCAGTTGAGCGGAACATTAAAAACCAATCTTTTCTCAAAATCGTAACACCAGCAGAATCTCTTATTTGTGAGAAAAAGGTGGCCTGGCCTCCAGGTCTCCTGCTGAATTCCAATTGCAGGAACCAGGTACCATTCTTTCTTCCCCCGATGAGTTACCTCTTCACCTTCGAGAAGGTAGTTATAGGGTTCCTCATCCAACCTTGGAAGTTCGGGGCATTTTGCTAATAAAATCCCCATCGTTTTTAGTCGTTGCTCAATGGCTTCTTTTAAATCAGCGGTTTCCACTGCACTAAGCCTGTGTACCTGGTCTTGTTTATCAATAATGTATAGAACCAATTTATGCTTTTCTTTGACAAAATGCTCTTCTTCTGAAATCTCAAGCCCTTTTATCTCATCAAGTGAAATCTGAAATGTAGTTTCACCAAAATCCTTACGGTAAAGTATAAGGCGTGTATTTGTAAGATAAAAATACCCTGGCCTCCATGCGGTGTAAATTCCTTTGCTGTAATAATGGGAGCCGTACATTTTCAAGACCATCTCTTCCCCATCTGCAAAAATAGGTATCTTTTTCCTCGAATTTTCAGTTTCCCATATCCTGGTCCTTTCATCCCAGTCCTGCATCACCCCATATTTCAGCATCGTTTCCATGCCTGCCAATGCCGCCCTTAAATTGATCCCAATCAAAGGGATACCGGCCACCAAAATAATTATTTCAGCATTGATTACCAACCCCTTATCGAGGATACGATCCAATAAATCGACCAGGGTGGCATGTGAATCTCTTGTCGGTTCCATTTTTCCTTTATCTAAACAAAACTATATGGCGGCCAGGGACCTGTAAAACGGACCGAAAATCCTTTCAAGTTGTTGATCTTCTCGAGTTCATCACCCAACATTTTGTTATGTTCCTTTATTAGTAAACAAGTGAAGTTCAAAAGCATTTGTTTATCATCGACAGGTTTTTTGGTCTTTTCGATCTTTATGTCATTTACACAAGGTTTGATCTGATCATAGAAATTTGAAAAATATCTGTCTACCTCCTTCTCCATCTCCTTTCTTAAAAGGTTTTCCAATTTCTGCTTATACATGTATGCCAACCCCTTTGACTTGAGTTTTATCTCATCGCACAGTTTTTTAATCTCAGGTGTTGTTTCGATAAGTACTTCACTGATGATTTTGGGATCCCAGAATACTTGGACCCCATACTCTGCACTATTTCTGAAATAGACCAATTTTTGACTTAATTTTTCATAATCGTTCTTCAGCCAGTTAAACACGTTTTCCTCAGGTGCAATACCCTCTTCACCTTTTATGATTGTATCAAATCCCAAAGGTAAAACTGAGCCGGATTTCTCCCAGACCTGCTCCACGACTTTTTCATGAACTGTTACCCAAGATATTACATCTTCCTTATTATCAGACTTGTATGGCTCTGACAAACAATTATGTACCACCGCACATAAACCCTTAAAAGGAATTGTATAAACCTCGCTTCCCTCTATTCCGATATTTCCGAATGATGTCGTTCTATCCCCTTCTGTGACACAATAAACATATCTTGCCTCATCCATCTTCAATCCTCCAAATTCGATTTGTCTAAAATCCCTTTAACTCAGCTTCCGTTCTCCACCTTTCAGGATTTAGCATCTTATCCAATACTTCATCTACAATACTATCCAAGCCATCCCTGACTGATTTAACCGATTCGGTTACACCTTGCTCTTTTTTGATCTCATCAATTGCAATATCAAGGTCCATTAGTGCTTCCCCTAATCGTTCCATCTCAACCTCCGACAAACTGCCACCCTCCATCCGCTTCATTGCCTGCATATTGAGGGCGTCTTTAATTACTTCAACAATGGCAATTACCAAACCTAAAACCCCGTGCTTCAGGTTATCTTCATTAATATTTATAGGCATCAGTATTCTTTTTTACATTCATCATGCTTCTGCTTTGATTGATTTGGCTTTGGCCGAAATCCAGCCACACCATGGGCATCCGTCATTTAAAAGTTCATCGACCTGGACTTTTTTGCTGCATTGGGGACACTCCTCTTTGCCAACCATTGCGTCTTTCCAGGCTGCGGTTTCAAAATTGGTGCCAGAAGGAAACTCCAGTCCATATTGGGCTGCTGTTTCAAATGAAGCCAATGCTGCACGAACTTTTATACCAAGTAGTTCTACTCCTGCAACTGAGACAGTTATGTCAGCGTTGATTACCAATCCCTTATCCAATATACGGTCAATTACATCCACTAACGTACCTCCAATGGATTCACCTTTTGTTGGTTCTAAAGCCATATCGTCTTTTCCTTCTTTTAAGTAAATAATTCAGTCATAAACCGACACTATTGCCTCAAATCTTGATGTTCAAAATTATTTGAACATTATCGTTTTATAGTCAGACAAAGATAATGAAACATTTGACCCAATTGGTGTATTGGTCAATTATTGTTGATTTTATTTTTTGGAGTGTAAGCCTACCATTATAATCGAGGCAAGTTCATCAAGGGTGTTTTCGTATTCGGGATATTTATTTTGAAGGAAGAAAGGGATCTCTACTCCATTCATGATCATCATCAGAATATTTACCGATGAATCCACATTTGTAATCTCAAAAAAACCTTCATCCATACCTCTTTGCAGAAGGGTGGAGAGTTGGTTCCGTTCAAAATCGGAAAAATCATCCCTTACATCTTTTACAAAGTAGTATTTTTCAAAGAAATCAGCCTTTAATGTTTCATGGTAATTTACTGCTTTATGCAACAATTTAAAACGTGCCAATGTATATGCCCGCATAATAACGATTGAATCGGCCTCGCCTGCCAGAATTTTGCTCAATTCGCTTTTAACCGTACCCAATTCACGCCTCAAAACTTCATTAAAAAGCTCTTCCTTACTTTTAAAATAATAATACAAAACGCCCTTTGCTTTGTGAATATGACGGGCAATTTCATCCATTGTGGTTTTATAAAACCCAAACTTAGAGAAAAACTTTGTTGCGGATTCAACAATTTGGTCACGGACGTCTATTTCTGACATGATAGCAATGTATTTATCTTTTCGATGACCAACTTTGGATCTAAATTATTTTCACCTCTGATGATAATCTTCGACTTTTCATAAAATGGTGAACGCTTTTTCAATGCCTCTTCTATAAACAAAACAAGTTCTTCGCGTGACTTTCCTGCAATTAGAGGCCTTTCAGTCTTCGATTTGATCAGACGATTTGCAAGTACCTCTGTATCAGGTGAAATATAAACCGTTACTCCATTGTTGTTCATCATCTCCATATTATCGAAAAAACATGGGGCTCCACCTCCGGTTCCAATTACAACATCCTCAAATTGAGAAACTTCAAGCAAAGATGTCCGTTCCTTATCACGGAAAGCATTTTCACCTTCCTCAGCAAAAATAACAGGAACGGTCTTAAAATATCGCTCTTCAATGTATTTATCAAGATCGATGAAACAGATTCCCAATAAATCAGCAACTTTCCTTCCGATTGTGGATTTCCCGCAACCCATGTATCCAACCAGGTAAATCCTCATTACTCAAAGTTTATTTCCATCTGACTTGAATTATCCTCACCTGATGGAGGGCGGATTATTTCGAATGGTACTTCATCAATCTCAGGAAGTACCTCTTCCGGTATAATGTCCTCATCCTTTATTGTCGGTTCAAGTTCTTTGATGTTGCTTACCTCATAAGTTGACAAACGTTTGCCTTTGGCCTTGTAAGATTTAACGCCAATAAACTCTGAAACCTCGATAATTTCATTTTCGCGGTTGTGATCGCCCCCAAACTCAATTTCCAGCCTTGGATAAGTTACCCATGTGATGCTGATCAATTTATTTCCAACATGCTCCCCGATAAATCTTGAATGTTTACCACCATTACTTTCAACCTGAAACCGTTTCACGTAATAGAAATTCTGCTCTGCATCGAAATAGACCACAGAGGCAATCTTTTCAGGACGGAATTTCTCGATCAGGATCATATTTTTCTCAAAGTGGTTCTCCAGGTCATATGAATAAACCTGATATCCACCATCCTTATCGACTACCAAGATTTTCTCGTCACCTGAAAATTCCCCAATGTATTTACCTCTTCCATCGGCATTGAGGCGCAAAACATCTTCATCAAACCAGATTTTCCGTCCACCAAGGGTCGAAACACCCTTCTCTTTCAGGGTTACCTTGTGAACTTCATTTTTTGTGACAAGATTGCCCATCGATTGTCTCCCCTTGATGGCCAATTGCCCCATATCGATGTCACTGATCAGTTTTTTGAGCAATGGCTTTGGTTTGAAGGTGATCCTTAAAACTTCTGCCTCACCATTGGGGTTTGCACTAAAATACAGAATACGTGAACCCTCGGTTCCCATTGTCATATTGTACTCTTTATCCCTTGTGACACCTGTAACGCTGAACCTCTTCATGTAAACATAACCCGCTTTACCATCGCGGTAAACTAAGTTATAGATCGTGCGATTGTCGTTTTTGCCAAATATCGCAGTATGGATAACATTCTTACCGATAAAAGCCTTTTCACTAACCTTGGTAATATTATAGGTTCCATCCTTACGAAAAACAATGATATCGTCAATGTCTGAGCAATCGCATAAATATTCTGCTTTTTTTAAACCAGTTCCAATAAATCCCTCCTCGCGATCGATGTACAACTTTTCGTTTGCAACAGCCACTTTTGCAGCCTCAATATTTTCGAAACTTCTGATTTCAGTCTTTCTTTCACGCCCTTTGCCATATTTCAGCTTAAGGTGCTCATACCAGTTGATCGTAAATGGGATAATATTCTGAATATTTACAAGTACCTCATTAATAGCATCTTCAATTCCACGTATAATTTCGTTTGCTTTATCAGTATTGAATTTCAAAATTCGTCCCATCCTGATTTCCATCAACTTAAGGATATCCTCACGGGTTATTTCACGCCTAAATTTTGGTTTCCACGGAATAAGCCGTTCGTCAATATGAGCAATTGCTTCATCCATGTTGGCTGAATCTTCAAATTCCTTGTCCTTGTAAATTCGCTCATCAATAAATATCTGTTCAAGCGACGAAAAATGCCATTGTTCTTCAAGTTCCCCTTTTCTGATTTCCAGCTCCAATTTCAACAAATCGACAGTGTTGTTTACCGATTTTTTAAGGATTTCTGTCACGTTGATAAATCCGGGTTTATCATTTTCGACAATGCAGGCATTTGGCGAAATCGAAACTTCGCAATCGGTAAACGCGTAAAGGGCGTCAATCGTTTTATCGGAACTGATACCGGGCATCAAATAGATCAGAATCTCGACATTTGCAGCAGTATTGTCATCGATCTTCCGCACCTTGATCTTGCCCTTGTCATTGGCTTTTACAATTGACTCAATCAACGAAGAGGTAGTCCTACCAAAAGGGATTTCAGTAATTACCAATGTTTTACTATCCTGCTTTTCAATCTTGGCACGGATCTTTACTGCGCCTCCCCTTAACCCGTCATTGTATTTTGAGACATCGATATACCCACCTGTGGGGAAATCCGGAAATAACTCAAAATCCTCGTGCTTCAAAAAGCTGATACAGGCATCAAGCAGTTCTATAAAATTATGAGGCATAATCTTGGAAGCCAAACCAACGGCGATCCCTTCAACACCCTGAGCCAGCAAAAGTGGAAATTTAACTGGTAAGGTCACAGGTTCTTTGTTCCGGCTATCGTACGACAACTGCCATTTGGTTGTTTTGGCATTAAAAAGCACCTCTAACCCGAACTTTGAAAGTCGGGCTTCGATATACCTTGGTGCTGCCGCACCGTCGCCGGTAAGGATATTTCCCCAATTTCCCTGTGTATCGATCAAAAGATCTTTCTGACCCAATTGTACAAGGGCATCACCGATGGAGGCATCGCCATGGGGGTGGTACATCATCGTTTGTCCGATAATATTTGCAACCTTAGTATAACGCCCATCATCCATTTGCTTCATGGCATGGAGGATACGTCGCTGAACTGGTTTAAGGCCATCATTCACATAAGGTACTGCCCTCTCAAGAATTACATATGATGCATAATCGAGGAACCAATTCTGGTACATCGACGAAAGATATACGATGTGGTGCAACTCCTTTTTGCCCTCTTTGACCTCTTCACCTTCGGTTAACGGGATCAGTTCATTATCTTCTTCGTTGGACATTTTAATCGTATATGGGAGTTGATAATAGAATTATAGAATATAACATACTCATATTTAGGACATTATCAGATTTCATCTTTTTCGACATGCAGGTTTCCAATAATAAAGTCCTGTCGGTCGGGTGTGTTTTTCCCCATGTAAAACTCGAGCATATCTGCCACTGATTCATTTTTGTTCAGGATAACCGAATCGAGACGAATATCTTCACCGATGAAATTCTTAAACTCATCGGGCGAAATTTCTCCCAAACCTTTGAAACGGGTAATCTCAGGAGCAGCACCTAAAGTTTTCACCGCCTGATCCCTCTCCTGTTCCGAATAGCAATAAAGTGTTTTCTTTTTATTTCGAACCCGAAACAATGGGGTCTGCAAAATGTAAAGATGACCTTTCCTGATTAATTCAGGAAAAAACTGCAAAAAGAAAGTGATCAAGAGCAAGCGGATGTGCATCCCGTCAACATCGGCATCAGTCGAGATAATCACTTTATTGTATCGGAGTTCGTCCATTCCTTCTTCAATGTTCAGCGCCGCCTGGAGAAGGTTAAACTCCTCATTTTCATATACAATTTTTTTTGTTAATCCATAACTATTCAATGGTTTACCACGTAAACTAAAAACAGCCTGGGAATTGACGTCACGAGATTTTGTGATCGACCCACTAGCAGAATCGCCTTCAGTAATAAAAATTGAGCTGCTATCTTTTGCTTCATGGTTTGTATTGTAATGGACCCTGCAATCGCGCAATTTTTTATTATGAAGGCTCACTTTTTTAGCCCGTTGCTTTGCCAATTTTTGAATCCCGGAAATTGCTTTTCGTTCACGTTCTGATTCCTGAATCCGTTTGAGCAAAGTATCGGCAACATGCGAATTTTTATGAAGGAAATTTCCCAGTTCCTTCTGGATAAAATTCATAATAAAATTTCGAACAGAAGGACCATTGGGTCCCATATCTTTGGAGCCAAGCTTGGTTTTTGTTTGTGACTCAAAAACCGGTTCTTCAACCTTAATGCTAAGGGCTGAAACAATTGAAGCACGGATATCGGAGGCATCAAACTCTTTGCGGTAATAATCACGAATCGTCTTCACCAAAGCTTCGCGAAAAGCCAAAAGATGTGTACCGCCCTGAGGTGTAAACTGACCATTCACGAAAGTGTAATAATCTTCACCATATTGATTGCTATGTGTAAGCGCAAACTCGATATCCTCGCCTTTTAGGTGAATAATCGGATAAACAGGATCATGGTCGAGGTTTTCGGTTAAAAGATCATAAAGTCCATTTTTAGATAAATACTTTTCACCGTTAAAATAAATGATCAACCCTGCATTCAGAAAAGTATAGTTCTTCAACATCGAAACTATGAACTCCTCAATGTAATGATAATCCCTGAATATTTCTGAATCAGGAGTAAATGAAACACCTGTTCCATTGGGTTCCTGTGTCATTATCTCATCATGCTCCTTATGAACCTCGCCTTTCGAAAAATCAATTCTTTTTAACCTTCCATCGCGCACAGTTTTAATGGAAAAATTCATCGAAAGGGCATTCACAGCTTTGATCCCGACTCCATTCAATCCAACTGATTTCTTAAAGGCTTTAGAATCGTATTTTGCTCCTGTATTCATTCGGGATGCTACATCCATCAATTTGCCCAATGGAATTCCACGTCCATAGTCACGAACAGAAACCAATTCGTCAGATACAGTAACATCAATTTTTCGTCCGTTACCCATCATGAACTCATCGATCGAATTATCAAGGACTTCCTTTAATAAAACGTATATACCATCATCGGCAGCCGAGCCATCACCCAATTTGCCAATGTACATCCCTGGACGCTTGCGGATATGCTCCTTCCAATCAAGGGTACGAATAGATTCATCTGAATATGCTGGAACCATTTTAAACGATTTTGCACAAATATAGTGAAAAACAAAAGTGCCGCAATCAATTTTACCAAAGCAGTAATTAACAATATTCAGTTGATAAATATTTTGCGTAAAATTGCAAAACTATAAAGCGTATTTTCCGTGGAAAAATTACTCGAAAATTTTCAACATATTTTTCAAACCCCATTCCAAAGTTCTGTTCTGGTTTTTTCGGTCATTTTGTTTATCATCCTTTTGGCACCGTTATTGTTCAGGAGCATCAAGATCCCTGGAATTATTGGATTGATCCTTGCTGGCGTGATCATTGGCCCGCATGGTTTGAACCTGATTGCCAAAAATGCCGCTATTGACCTTTTTTCAACGATTGGGCTGCTATATATCATGTTCCTCGCCGGGCTGGAGCTTGACCTGAAAGGTTTTGCAAAATACAAACACAAGAGCCTGGTATTTGGGTTCTTCACATTTATTATTCCATTGGCGATAGGTTATCCCGTTTGCCGGCACCTTCTTGACTTCAGTTTCGAGACCAGCTTCCTTGTTGCAAGTATGTTTTCCACCCACACATTGGTAACCTATCCGATTGTAAGCCGCTTGGGGATCGTAAGAAATGAAGCTGTCGGCATCACTGTGGGGGGGACTATGTTGACAGATACTGCAGTGCTGATTATTCTAGCGATTATTTCGGGATCTGTGAGCGGAGAGATTACAGCAAATTTCTGGATTAAATTTACCCTTTCAGTTATTTTGTTTCTGGCTATTGTGCTGTTTCTGATTCCCAAATTGGCCACCTGGTTTTTCCGGAACTTTGAAGGTGAGAAAAATTCCCATTTTATATTTGTCCTCGCGATGGTTTTCCTGGCAGCTTTTCTATCGGAATTAGCAGGACTTGAACCAATAATAGGTGCTTTTGCAGCCGGGATTGCCTTAAACAGGTTAATACCACATACCTCCTCTCTAATGAACAGATTGGAATTTGTTGGCAATTCGCTATTTATCCCATTTTTTCTTATTAGTGTGGGAATGCTGATCAACCTTAAAGTACTCACTACAGGACCTTATGCGTTAATAATTGCCGGAACTCTTACAGGCGTGGCTTTAATTGGGAAATATGCAGCGGCCTGGATAACCTCTGCCATATTTAAGTATTCTAAAGAATACAAGAACCTTATTTTCGGATTGAGTAGTTCCCATGCTGCAGCAACAATCGCTGTAATTATGGTAGGATTCAGAATTGGGATTGTGGATATCAATGTTTTGAATGGTACAATTGTTTTAATCTTAGTCACTTGCCTGACCGCTTCATTTGTTACTGAAAATTCGGCCAAACAGGTATTAATTTCAGAAAAGAGCAGTGCTCCTAGCCTTCCGACCGTTTGGGATCAGAAGATATTGGTTCCCATTTATAATCCAAACAACATGGAACGATTGCTTGATCTGGCTATGGCAATTAAAAATCCTAAAAATCATTTTCCTATTGTTAGTCTGTCAGTTGTGGAAGACGATCAGCAAGCAAGTTTTAAATTGCTCGAAGCCAAACGAATGCTCGAAAAAGCAATTATTCATGCCTCTGCAGTGGATCAGGAAGTCGAGATCATCACAACGATCAGCCAAAATATTCCTAGTGGTATCAAACGTGTTGCAACTGAAATATTCGCAACTGAAATAATTATTGGGTTTGCATTAAAAAGTCAATTCACTGATTTATTGTTTGGTAACGTTATCAAGTATATCGTAGATAATACAAATCAGGCAGTTTGGGTTTGCAGCATCTCACCTCATTTGAGCCAGCGCAAAAAAATCGTGGTTGTGTGTCCTCGCTATGCCGACCGTGAATATGGATTTTATCTTTGGTTAAGCAGGGTGTTCTATCTTGCCGCAACGCTTAGGGTTTCATGTGAATTTTTATCCACTTCACAAACCTTTAAACACATTAGCGAATTTATTGTCAACAATAAAATAACAATATCAATTAGGCATATTCAATTTTCGGATTGGAACGACTTTATGGGAATAGCTGCATTTATTCAGCCAACCGACCTTATCATCGTTACATTGCCACGAAATGGGGGTATTTCGTATAAGCTTGGTCAGGAGGGAATTCCGAGATTAATGTCAAAAAACTTTGAGAACTTTGATTTTATATTGATCTATCCAAACGAAGGGGTGGATCATCCGGAAATGATGTTTACAAACGATTTCGACAAAAGCCTTATTGAAGAAGGATTCAACCACCTTTCCCATAAGGCCAGGTCATGGAAAGATTTATTTAAAAGAAAAGGATAGTTGTAATAATCAATGTTATAGATTATTACAACTATCCTTAATCACTACGGGTAAATTTTTATTTTACTGAGAATTTATAAACACATTCAGAATTATAGGTCTGGCCGGGCCTTAAAACCACCGATGGGAATTCGGGTTGGTTTGGTGAATCGGGGAAATGTTGCGTCTCAAGGCAAAATGCCGACCGGTACTTATACGTTTTACCTTGTTTCCCAATATTAATGCCTTTTAGAAAATTCCCGCAATAGAACTGAACACCAGGTTCATTTGTAAAGACCTCCATGAACCTTCCGCTTTGGGGATCGTAAACTGATGCTGCCAAAGTAATCGCTTTCTGATCGGTTTTGTTAATTACAAAGTTGTGGTCATAACCCAGGCCAAATCGCAATTGTTCATTTTGATCATTTATCCTGGCACCAATTGCTACGGGCTTTGAAAAGTCAAATGGAGTTCCTGTTACGGCAACAATTTTGCCGATAGGGATCAAAGTCGAATCAACAGGGGTAAAATTATCAGCATTCAATTGCAAAACATGATCAAGAATATCACCATTCCCGGCACCATGAAAGTTGAAATAGGAATGATTTGTCAAATTCAGGACAGTGGGTTTCGTTGTTTCAGCGCGATAAGAAATGGCAAACTCGTTTTGATCTGTTAGTTTGTAAGTTACGGTCACCTTTAATTCACCAGGGTAGCCTTCTTCCATATCGAGAGAAACCAGTCCAAGTTCCAATTCATTTTCTCCTTTTTGAACAACAGACCATACCTTCTTACTGAATCCATTGATACCACCATGCAAACTATTTGGAGTATTGTTAATGGCTAGTTTGTATTCGACACTGTCCAATTTAAAAGAACCTTTTGCAATACGGTTCCCGTAACGTCCAATTGAAGCACCAAAATACTCTTCATCGGCTTTAAGGTAACCATCCAGGCTTTCGTAACCCAGCACGACATCTTCCATTTTCCCGTTTTTATCGGGTACTAAAAGCGATACAACACGGCCTCCATAGTTCGTGACAGCCATTTCCAAACCGTTTTTATTCTTAAGAAAAAAAAGGTCAACCTGCAATCCGTCAACTGTTTGGTGAAAAGATTCTGGTTTAATCGTCAATTTTGAACTTTTCTGATTGCATGAATAAAAGGCAATAGCAACAAATAGAATTAAAATCGTTAGTTTCATAAGAAATTGGATAAATTTTACACAGTTTTTAATTTAATGGCAAAGCTAATTAATAAATCAAAGTTTGATGAAATTTAAAGAATATTATCTATTTTGCACAAAATAAAGCTGACTATTTTTTGCCAGTTTCGACTAACAAATGAATCAATTATCGATAATTCTTAACAATTTTATTATGGAAGAAAAGAATCAGAAGTCACGCAGAAGTTTCATTAAGAAGTCAGCAGCAGCCTCTGCTTTACTGACGATCCCGAGTATCATTCCGGCCCACGCTTTTGGTGCCAATGACCGGGTCAATGCCGCAGTACTCGGTGTAAATGGCCGTGGAAAGGACCACATTAAAGGGTTGATGGAGCAAAAAAACGTTCAGATCACCACATTTGTGGATCCGGATCTCAATGTGGCCGGTGAAAGAGCCAAAGATTTCGAAAAGAAATACGGGACAAAGGTGAATATTGTTCAGGATATGCGCAAAGCGTTTGAGAATAAAGATATTCATGTGGTTACCGTTGCAACTCCGAACCATTGGCATTCACTTGCAACTATATGGGCATGTCAGGCAGGTAAAGATGTTTATGTTGAGAAACCTGGTTCCCACAACATTTTTGAGGGGCGTAAAATGGTTGAAGCCGCGCGTAAATACGATCGGATAGTTCAACATGGTGTTCAATTACGCAGTTCTGTTGCCATACGTGAAGCTATACAATTGCTACGCGATGGCTACATTGGCAAAGTATATATGGCCAGGGGTTTAGTATTCAGAAACAGACCTGATATTGGCAATAAACCTTTTGAACCGGTTCCAGCAGGATTGGATTACGATCTTTGGACAGGTCCTGCTCCCAAACGCCCCTTCACCAAAAATATAGTTCACTATAATTGGCATTGGCATTGGGATTATGGCAATGGTGATGTAGGAAACCAAGGAATTCATGAAACAGACCTTTGTATGTGGGGTTTGAACGTAGGTTTGCCGACCAAGATTACCGCAATGGGTGGAAAGTTCCTTTGGGACGATTGCAAAGAGACTCCCGAACTTTTAACCTCAGTTTATCATTATCCCGAAGAAAAAAAGATTATCCAATTTGAAGTTCGGCCTTGGCATACCAATGCAGAGGAGGGAGCATC
>JBAXWR010000003.1:0-78082 GCA_037128295.1 Mariniphaga sp. | reverse complement strand
TTCTGATAGTTCAAATAATAGGCATGTTCCCATACATCAAGAGTAAGAATTGGAATCCCCCGAACTTCACTGGTACTCATTAGCGGATTGTCCTGATTAGGTGTTGAACTTACAATTAATTTACCTTTATCGTCAACTGATAACCAAGCCCAACCGCTGCCAAACTGTTTTTTTCCGGCATTGCCAAAAGTCTCTTTCAGTTTGTCCAAACTCCCAAAGGTTTCATTGATCGCTTTTAACAAATTAACAGATGGTGCCTGTCCCGATTCGGGCGCCAGTATTGTCCAGAACAACAAATGGTTGTAAAAACCACCGGAATTGTTTTTCAAAAGTGCAGGACTTTTTTCAATCTCTGTAAAAAGTTGAAACAATGGTTTTGCAGCATTATCGGTATTCGCAGTTGCATCGTTCATGTTCTTCGTATAGGCAGCATGATGCTTAGAATAATGAATCTCCATCGTTTTGGCATCAATTGTAGGCTCTAAGGCATTATAAGCATAGGGAAGTGGAAGTTGTTTAGACTGCCCCGTCAACTGATATTCGGACAATTTAGAAAATGCCTTGCTCCAAAATGAATTGTCAGCAGGAAGCGGATTGCTTCCAAAGGTAAGCATCGTGAAAACGGCTAACCCAAAAATCAAACTTATTACTTTTTTCATACTCTATATTTATTTGTGATTGACGAATTGAAATCGCCCCAATTCAAAACAAAGATATTTATTTATATTTATTCTTAATAATGAACACTTCGGAGTAAAAAAAGTTCAATGTTTTTCGTAGATTAAGACATTTGATTGGATATTATCATTGATTTAAGAAACCATTTAGCAAATGTTTTTTAAAATTCCGATTTTTAACAATATTTATTTTCAATTTATTTTCATAAGAATAAGGTATTGATATGATATATAATACATTAAAAACATAAAATTATTTTTGAAAAAAATATGATTTTTGAGTTGTAATCGGATTTAATATAGTACGTTTGACTTTTCTAACAACTATTAACAAATTATTGATTAAAATGATCTTTATAACTGGGAAATTCGAGTTTTCCTCCACTTAAGCGCAACAACTACAATCCACAATTACAAAAGCGCCTCTTAATTTAACATATTTATATTTAGATTAAAATTGCAGTTTCAATCTATTTATTGAATCGTAACTAATTAATATTCAAGACAATAAGTCAAATACACTGTAGTATCCGATAACCGTCACATTATTAAGCAACTACAGAATTTATTAAATATTATTTACTTTATGAACAATATATATTTGCCTATGAGATAAAACACAATCAAAAGTGCAGGTTTGCCTTAAAGTCAACTCTGCAAAACATGTTTCTTATGTATTTATTTATCAGTACCTTATGAAATTCACAAAACTACATTTGTTGACACTTGGTACTACTAAACATTTATTTATTATATGAAAAAAAACAAAACAATTGAGGGACAGCATCTTATGCTCCCATTTAAAAAATTCCTTCTGATCATTAAAATGATCATCGTATTGGTTTGTGCCACAGGTCTTATCGGCGCCATGGCTCAGCAAGGCAAGAAAGTTTCGGGAAAGGTCATCGACCAAACCGGAGCCTCTGTTCCAGGTGCCACTGTAATGGTTAAAGGGACTACCATTGGTGTAGTTACAGACATGGACGGAACTTACTCATTGAACAATGTTCCTGACAAAGCAACCTTGCAGATATCCTTCATTGGGATGAAAAGTCAGGAAGTTGCTGTTAACGGCAGAAGTTCAATTAATGTTACTTTGGAAGCAGCCGTAACCGACATCGACGAAGTTGTTGTGGTGGGTTATGGTACCCAGAAACGTGCAAACGTTGTGGGTGCGGTATCCTCAGTCGATGGGGAGAAACTTCAGGCTATCTCGGCTGTGAACGTTTCCAACGCCATCTCGGGTTTGATCCCCGGAACGACCGTTATCCAGCAGACCGGCGAGCCTGGCCAGATGAGCCCTCGTATCATGGTCCGCGGGAGGACAACCGTCAACTCCGATGGTAGCCGTATGTCGAACAGGTCGGAAACTGCTCCACTTGTTGTAATCGACGGTGTTCCTGGACGTAACATGGACGAAATCGACCCCAACGATATCGCCAGCCTTTCTGTATTGAAAGACGCTTCTGCCGCTATTTATGGTTCCCAGGCTGCCAACGGTGTTATCCTGATCACCACCAAGTCGGGTAAAGATGGCAAACCACGTTTGAGCTATCAGTTCTACGAAGGCGTTATGACCCCTACAGTTATTCCTGAGACGACGAATGCCGCAGACTATGCGACAATGCTTTCTGAATATCAGGTATCCAAAGGTTCTGCCCGCACCTATACGGATGCAGACATCGAATTGTACAGGAACGGCCAGGACCCATGGAAACACCCAAATACCAACTGGTACAGCGACCTTGTCAAAAAATGGACAACTACAACAAGGCACAATATCACCCTCGACGGTGGTGCCAATGGTATGAAATACTATGTTTCTTTTGGTTACAAAACTGACGACGCTTTCTATAAAGCATCCTCTACAAAATACAAACAGTATAACGTCCGTACAAAACTCGAAATGCCAATTACCGATTGGTTAAAGACCGGTGTAGAGATCGCAGGTTTCCTCAACAACAGAATCTATCCTTATAAGAGTGCCGATGCGATCGTAGGCCAGGCTACACGTTTGCTCCCTACCACATGGTCTTTCTGGCCTAACGGCCAGCCAGGTCCCGACATCGAGTATGGTGACAACCCCGTTGAAACCTCCACTTTCAGCGCGGGCAAGAACGACCAGAAAACTTACAGGGTTTTGAGTACTTTCAGTGCCACTATCACTGTTCCTTTTATCAAAGGTCTTTCGTTCACAGGTAGTTACAATTACGACCTGACCAACTATTACAACAAGGCTTTCTATCAGCCATGGACACTTTATTATCCAAACTGGTCTTCAGCCACAACTGGTGCCAACGGATATGTTACTTCCATGACCCCAACCCCGACATTAAGGGGGCTTTCTTCAGCCGAGAACAACGAAAGGTACGACCGTACGTTGAACCAGACCATTTTGATCAATGCCAATTATTCCAAAAAAATTGGTGACCATAGCATCTCTTTAATGGGCGGTTTCGAGCAATATACAAGCGACTGGAACTATTTCTACGCCTACCGTAAATATTACATCTCCTCATTGATCCAGACCATGGACGCTGGTAACGCAAAAGACCAGAACATCACAGGTTCTGCTTCTGTCTATGCCCGTAAATCTTACATGGGCAGGGCCACCTATGACTACAAAGGAAAGTACCTTGCAGAAGTTGTGTTCCGTGCTGACGGTTCGCTGAAATTCCCTACCGCACAACGTTATGGCTATTTCCCCGGACTGTTGTTGGGCTGGCGTGCTTCTGAAGAAACATTCTGGAAAAACAACCTCCCAATCATCAATTACTTCAAATTACGCGGATCGGTCGGTAAAATGGGTATGGACCCAACTTCACCGTTCCAGTTCATGGACAAATATGGGATCAGCACAGGTATGACTTTTGGTACTTCGGGTGCCATTGCAACAGCCGTTGGGCCTCCTTCAGTTGCCAACCCATTGATCCACTGGGAAACACAGACCACCTACAACGTTGGATTTGACTCCAAGATCAAGAACGACATGTACCATGTGAACGCCGAATTGTTCTATAGCCGCAGGGACAACATCCTGGCTACAAAAGATGCTTCCGTACCGAACTTCACCGGTTTGTCGCTTCCAGCACAGAACATCGGAGTTGTTGACAACCGCGGATTTGAAATCGAGGCCGGGTTCCACAAGACTTTGAAGAAAGATATCCGCCTTGACGTAGTTGGTAACTTCAGCTACAACCACAATGAGATTGTCTCCATCGATGAGCCGAAGAAGGCAGTCGCATGGCAGCAGTTGACAGGTCACCCATACGGTGCATGGTTGATGTACCAGGCAGACGGTATTTATAAAGATGCTGCACAGGTTTCTGCTACCCCACACATGGCTGGCGCAGTCCCAGGTGACGTTATTTTCAAGGACGTTTCCGGTGACGGTATCATTAACGGCGATGACAGGATACTGCTTGACAAAGTTGATGCACCTGAGGTTTTCTACGGTGGTACGATCAATGTAGGTTACAAATCTTTCTCTTTGACAGTTCAGATCCAGGGACAGGGAAAATTCTGGAAAATGAGCCAGTACGACAACCGTCGTGGTGAGGCCGGCAACTACTACCAATGGCAGTTCGACAACCGTTGGACCCCGACCAATACGAATACCAGCATTGCAAGGGCTTACAATCGCGGCGACCAATACTGGTCGGTTGACAATAACGTGAGTACCTACTGGATGGACAATACCGCTTATTGCCGTTTGAAAAATATCGTGTTGAACTATGCTATTCCTGCAAGGATATACTCCAAACTGGGAATTTCAAAAGCTTCGATCTATTTCACCGGCAATAACCTTGCGTTGCTTTACACCGCTACCAAAAAGTGGGACCCCGAAACAAACAACCCGGGCGTATATCCTGCAATGAAGACTTTTGCAATCGGCGCAAATATCACTTTCTAATAAATTGTACAACTTTAAAAAAATTAGAATATGAAAAAAATATTACTTAGCATATTGGCAATTGCAATGGTCCTGCTCAATATTGTATCGTGTACCGACGTGCTCGACAAACCGGCGGTCGATTCCTTTAATGCAGGACTTGTTTTTTCTGATATCAATGTTGTGAACGCCTACCTGGGCAAATGTTACGACCGTATGGGCGGCAATACCGATTCCGGCATCCTTGGTGCCCGTGAGGACCTTTTGTCTTCCGGCACCGATCAGACCCTCTGTATCCACCGACCGGCCAACTACGTGATGCTGAAAGGGACAATGACCCCGGATAACCTCGGTTATTTCACCAATGACGGTTACGGCGGTTTTCTCCGCTGGAACAACCTTTACAAGAACATCCAGGATATCAACAGGATCCTTGATGCGATCAATACTGTCCCGCTCACAACCGGACAGGACGTGTTGAAAAAACAGATGATCGGTGAGGCCTATTTTATCAGGGCGTATGAATATTCATGCCTGCTGATGGTTTATGGCGGCTCTGTTTTGAATGACAAACCTTTTGTTTTAAATGGTGACTATTCTACACAGAAGCGCTCCACGATTGCCGAAACAAAGGACCAGGTCTTAAAAGATGTCGCATCTGCGATTACGAACCTGCCCGCTAGCGGTATGGAGCAGGGACGTGCGACCCAGGCTGCTGCTGCGGCTTTAAAAGCAAGGGTATTGATGTTCTGTGCCAGCAAATTGACCAATGGCGGGTGGACCGAACAGGCTGCCAACACGTTGGTTTCCTTCCCAGCCGGTAGCCAGACTGCCCTTTTGACCGCAGCCCGCGATGCAGCCAAGGAGGTTATGGATGCCAAATATGGAGCCTTCTCTTTGGTTGGTACAACTGCTGAACCGACACAGCCATTGACCGCTGCACAGGTCAAGTCATATGCCGACAATTATACGAGCATCTTCACGCAAAACGCAGGTTGGAACAGCGAAACCATCTGGGGTATCCAGTTCCCGCTCACCGGTGGTAACGTGAACAACGCCAACATCTGGTACGGCCCGAACGGTTACCACAACTGGGGGAACAACGACCCGGTAGAACCAATGGTAAGGCAATGGGAAATGGCCGACGGGACTCCGTTTATTTGGGACAAATACACCCCAGGCGACATGAGGATTCGTAGGGCTACTGTAGCCGAACTGGCAGCAGATCCAAACCGCAACCCTTACAATGGCCGCGAACCACGTTTCTATGCCAGCGTACTTTACGACGGCGCACCATGGCAGCAAAGGCCAGCGGATGCGGCAGCGTTCGATCCTAAGAATCAGGTCCAGACCGGATATAATCTTCATAATGAAGGAGATGCCACTGCATATTATAGCGGCGTTGATACCCGTCAGGGGTTGATCGAGGCATGGAACGGCCAGAAAACCGGTTATAACATCCGCAAATTGCTCGACATTACATGTGCCGGACAATATTACAGGAATACCAATTCATGGGTCGAATTCAGGTATGCAGAAATCCTGATGATCTATGCAGAGGCTTGTATCGAACTGGGCGGCACAGACCTTCAGAAAGGTATCGATGCCATGAACCTTGTAAGAAGGCGTGCAGGTTTGCCAGGAAGGGTCACCACCGATCAGGCAACTGCCCGTACTTATTTGCACAAGGAACGGAACATCGAGTTCTTCGCCGAAGGCCACCGATTCTTCGACATGCGCCGCTGGATGGAAGCCGAGGCTTCAATTCAGAATATCTACTACATGAGGGTCGAACACTACGACAATGGCACAACAAAATGGATCTACAGGACACCTTCAGGTGCCGATACCGGTGACCTTCAGGATGACAGAGTCTTCGCCGACAAGAAATACTACTGGGTTCCATTAACTCGTGATGAGATGAACAAAGCTCCTCAGTTGGTTCAGAATCCCGGATATAATTGATTGCTATTTAATGATGTAGAGACGCGATGCATCGCGTCTCTACGAATATTGGTTTGAAAAGAGAGGCCGGCAAATTTGCCAGCCTCTCTTTTTTGTTCCTCATATCAAATACCTAATTTTTATCATGTTTTGCTCTCCTGGAACCAATAAATAGCTTTTAAAAACAACAATAATTACCTTCAAAGCAGCCTGATTGCCCTGTATAATTTGAAAATTCCGAAAAGGTATTTTAATATATACCTGACTATTAGTCATTTTCAAAAGGTTTATTATTTCCGAAAAAAAATTTGAACCTTTTGGTATTTCCTGCTTTTTATAGTACTTTTGACTTTTCTAACAACTATTAACGAACTTTAATGTGACGATTATGCCAATGCAAAATTTAGGTTTACCTTGACATAGGTAAACTCCCAAAGCAAATACAGTAATAGACAAACATGTTTGATTTACACCGACGGATTTAAGTTATGAAGACTTAAGTTCTTTTTTGTTTGAGGTAAAAAGGTCTTAACTATAAATGCAAAATATCATTCCTCTACGTAAAAATAAAAATTCTTGTACTGGGTTATCCTGTTATGGAACCCGGTTAAAATAACTATGATCTATTTGTACTCACTAAAAAATTGACTGCCTATGGGATAACTAAAAACGGACCAAAAACGCGGGTGGGTATTTAAGCCAACTCTGCTCAATTTATTGCTTACTTATTTATTTATCAGTACATTAAGTTACAATGGCCGAAACTGGCTGACAACTTTGGGTACTATTAAACATTTATTTTATATGAAAAAAAACAAAACAATTGAGGGACAGAATTTTAAGCTCCCATTTAAAAAATTCCTTCTGATCATTAAAATGATCGTCGTATTGGTTTGTGTCGCAGGCCTTATCGGCGCAATGGCACAGCAAGGCAAAAAAGTATCGGGAAAAATTACCGATCAGACCGGTGCTTCCGTGCCCGGTGCAACTGTATTGGTAAAAGGGACCACCATCGGTGTAGTTACCGATATGGATGGAACTTACACTTTGAACAATGTTCCCGACAAAGCAACCCTGCAGATCACCTTCATCGGGATGAAGGGACAGGAAGTCGCAGTTAACGGCAGAAGCACAATTAATGCGACTCTCGAAGCAGCCGTAACCGACATCGACGAAGTTGTTGTGGTTGGTTATGGTACACAAAAACGTGCCAATGTTGTTGGTGCGGTGGCTTCTGTCGATGGTGAGAAACTTCAGGCGATCTCGGCTGTGAACGTTTCAAACGCCATCTCGGGTTTGATCCCCGGAACGACCGTTATCCAGCAGACCGGCGAGCCTGGCCAGATGAGCCCTCGTATCATGGTCCGCGGTAGGACAACCGTCAACTCCGATGGTAGCCGTATGTCGAACAGGGCAGAAACTGCTCCTCTTGTTGTAATCGACGGTGTCCCAGGACGTTCGATGGATGAAATCGACCCCAACGATATCGCCAGCCTTTCTGTATTGAAAGACGCTTCGGCCGCAATTTATGGTTCCCAGGCTGCCAACGGTGTTATCCTGATCACGACCAAGTCGGGTAAGGATGGCAAACCACGTCTGAGCTATCAGTTCTATCAAGGAGCCATGACCCCTACTGTTATTCCTGAAACGACCAATGCTGCAGACTATGCAACGATGCTTTCTGAATACCAGGTATCCAAAGGATCTGCCCGCACCTATACAGATGCAGATATCGAATTGTACAGGAACGGCCAGGACCCATGGAAACACCCGAACACCGACTGGTACAGTGACCTTATCAAAAAATGGACAACTACAACCAGGCACAATATCACCCTTGATGGCGGTGCCAATGGTATGAAATACTATGTTTCTTTTGGTTACAAAACTGACGACGCTTTCTATAAAGCATCCTCTACAAAATACAAACAGTATAACGTCCGTACTAAACTGGATATGCCGATTACCGATTGGTTAAAGACCGGTGTTGAGATCGCAGGGTTCCTCAACAACCGTATCTATCCTTATAAGAGTGCCGATGCGATCGTAGGCCAGGCAACCCGTTTGCTTCCGACAACATGGTCATTTTGGCCAAACGGCCAACCAGGTCCCGACATCGAGTATGGTGACAACCCAGTTGAAACTTCTACTTTCAGCGCAGGCAAGAACGACCAGAAAACTTACAGGGTTTTGAGCACTTTCAGTGCCACCATTTCTGTACCTTTTGTAAAAGGTCTTTCGTTCACAGGTAGTTACAATTACGACCTGACCAACTATTACAACAAGGCTTTCTATCAGCCATGGACCCTCTATTATCCGAACTGGTCCTCTGCTACAACTGGTGCCAACGGATATGTCACTTCCATGACCCCGACCCCGACATTAAGGGGGCTTTCTTCGGCTGAAAACAACGAAAGGTACGACCGTACGTTGAACCAGACCATTTTGATCAATGCCAACTATACCCATAAATTTGGCGACCACAACATTGCTTTAATGGGCGGTTTCGAGCAATACACAAGCGACTGGAACTATTTCTACGCTTACCGTAAATACTACATCTCCTCCCTGATTCAGACAATGGACGCAGGTAATGCAAAAGACCAGAACATCACAGGTTCTGCTTCTGTCTATGCACGTAAATCTTACATGGGCAGGGCCACCTATGACTACAAAGGAAAGTACCTTGCAGAAGTTGTGTTCCGTGCTGACGGTTCGCTGAAATTCCCTACCGCACAACGTTATGGCTATTTCCCCGGACTGTTGTTGGGCTGGCGTGCTTCTGAAGAAACATTCTGGAAAAACAACATCCCTTTCATCAATTACTTCAAATTGCGCGGATCGGTTGGTAAAATGGGTATGGACCCAACATCACCGTTCCAGTTCATGGACAAGTATGGCATCAGCACAGGTATGACATTTGGTACTTCGGGTGCCATTGCAACAGCGGTTGGGCCACCTTCGGTAGCAAACCCGTTGATCCACTGGGAAACTCAGACAACTTACAACGTTGGATTTGACTCCAAGATCAAGAACGACATGTACCATGTGAATGCTGAATTGTTCTATAGCCGCAGGGACAACATCCTTGCCACCAAAGATGCTTCTGTACCGAACTTCACCGGTTTGTCGCTTCCTGCCCAGAACATCGGTGTTGTTGACAACCGTGGTTTTGAAATTGAGGCCGGGTTCCACAAAACTTTGAAAAAGGACATCCGTTTGGATATAGTCGGTAACTTCAGTTACAACCACAACAAGATCGTTTCCATTGACGAGCCAAAGAAGGCTGTGGCATGGCAGCAGTTGACTGGCCACCCATATGGTGCATGGTTGATGTACCAGGCAGACGGTATTTACAAAGATGCTGCACAGGTTTCAGCTACCCCACACATGTCAGGCGCAGTCCCTGGTGACGTTATTTTCAAGGACGTTTCCGGTGACGGTATCATTAACGGCGATGACAGGATCCTGCTTGACAAAGTTGACGCACCTGAGACCTTCTATGGCGGTACGATCAATGTAGGCTATAAAGCTTTCTCTTTGACAGTTCAGATCCAGGGACAGGGGAAATTCTGGAAGATGAGCCAGTATGACAACCGTCGTGGTGAGGCCGGTAACTACTACCAGTGGCAGTTCGACAACCGTTGGACACCAACCAATACGGTCACAAACATTGCAAGGGCATACAACCGTGGCGACCAGTACTGGTCGGTTGACAACAACATGAGTACCTACTGGTTTGACAATACTGCTTATTGCCGTTTGAAAAATATCGTGTTGAACTATGCGATTCCTGCCAAGCTTTACTCCAAATTGGGAATCTCAAAAGCTTCGATCTATTTCACCGGCAACAACCTTGCGTTGCTTTATACCGCCACCAAAAAGTGGGACCCCGAAACAAACAACCCGGGCGTATATCCTGCAATGAAGACTTTTGCAATCGGCGCAAATATCACTTTCTAATAAATTGTACAACTTTAAAAAAATTAGAATATGAAAAAAATATTACTTAGCATATTGGCAATTGCAATGGTCCTGCTCAATATTGTATCGTGTACCGACGTGCTCGACAAACCGGCGGTCGATTCCTTTAATGCAGGACTTGTTTTTTCTGATATCAATGTTGTGAACGCCTACCTGGGCAAATGTTACGACCGTATGGGCGGCAATACCGATTCCGGCATCCTTGGTGCCCGTGAGGACCTTTTGTCTTCCGGCACCGATCAGACCCTCTGTATCCACCGACCGGCCAACTACGTGATGCTGAAAGGGACAATGACCCCGGATAACCTCGGTTATTTCACCAATGACGGTTACGGCGGTTTTCTCCGCTGGAACAACCTTTACAAGAACATCCAGGATATCAACAGGATCCTTGACGGGATCACTAAGGTTCCCCTGGCAACGGGTCAGGACGTGTTGAAAAAACAGATGATCGGGGAGGCCTATTTTATCAGAGCGTATGAATATGCATGTTTGCTGATGGTTTACGGTGGCGCCGTTTTGACCGACAAACCTTTTGTTCTGGATGGCGACTATTCCACTCAGAAACGTGCCACGATTGCCGAAACAAAGGACTGGGTGTTAAAAGATGTCGCATCTGCAATTACAAACCTGCCAGCAAGCGGTATGGAGCAGGGACGTGCTACCCAGGCTGCTGCTGCGGCTTTAAAAGCAAGGGTGTTGATGTTCTGTGCAAGCAAATTGACCAACGGTGGGTGGACCGAACAGGCTGCCAACACATTGGTTTCCTTCCCTGCCGGTAGCCAGACTGCCCTTTTGACTGCTGCCCGCGACGCCGCCAAGGAGGTTATGGATGCCAAATATGGTGCCTTCTCTTTGGTTGGTTCGACTGCTGAGCCGGCACAGCCATTGACTGCTGCACAAATTCAAGCTTATGCAGACAATTATACGAGCATCTTCATGCAAAAAGCTGGCTGGAACAGCGAGACCATCTGGGGCATCCAGTTCCCATTGACAGGTGGTAACGTGAACAACGCCAACATCTGGTACGGCCCGAACGGTTACCACAACTGGGGGAACAACGACCCGGTCGAACCAATGGTAAGGCAATGGGAAATGGCCGATGGAACTCCTTTTATATGGGACAAATACACCCCTGGAGACATGAGGATAAGAAGGGCTACTGCAGCCGAACTGGCAGCAGATCCAAACCGCAATCCTTACAATGGCCGCGAACCACGTTTCTATGCCAGCGTACTTTACGACGGCGCCCCATGGCAGCCAAGGCCGGCGGATGCGGCTGCATTTGATCCTCTGAATCAAGTACAGACCGGTTATAAACTCCACAATGAAGGCGATGCCACTGCATATTATAGTGGCGTTGATACCCGTCAGGGGTTGATCGAGGCTTGGAACGGCCAGAAAACCGGTTATAACATCCGTAAATTGCTTGACATTACATGTGCCGGACAATATTACAGGAATACCAATTCATGGGTCGAATTCAGGTATGCAGAAATCCTGATGATCTATGCAGAGGCTTGTATCGAACTGGGTGGTGCTGAATTGCAGAAAGGTATCGATGCCATGAACCTTGTAAGAAGGCGTGCAGGTTTGCCAGGCAGGGTCACTACCGACCAGGCAACTGCCCGTACTTATTTGCACAAGGAAAGGAACATCGAGTTCTTCGCCGAAGGGCACCGTTTCTTCGACATGCGACGTTGGATGGAGGCCGAAACTTCGATAGAGAAAATCTACTACATGAGGGTCGAGCATTATGACAATGGCACAACCAAATGGATCTACAGGACACCTTCTGGTACCGATACCGGCGACCTTCAGGATGACCGCTTCTTTACGGATAAGAAATACTACTGGGTCCCACTGACACGCGATGAGATAAACAAAGCTCCTCAGTTGGTTCAGAATCCTGGGTATAATTGATTGTTATTTTATTATTGTAGAGACGCGATGCATCGCGTCTCTACAATAACAAAAAAAGGCTGGCGAATTTCCGTCAGCCTTTTTAGCATTTAATAAAACCATGACAATGATGCGACTCAGATTATCAATGATGATGTTCTTTCATTGCACTTCTCTTTTTACAATGATTTCAATGATCCCCTTCGCAATGTATTATTCCTATTTCTCTGAATTCTTACTCCATATTAAAGCCCGGTATAAAACGGTGATGATGAATTGGGGAGTACTCGCAGAAATGGGTTTTATGCCGTTGATTCCGATCGCAATTAAGAAAAATGGTTTGCATAATGTTCTGATCTTTGGATTTTTCTATGTGGGAGGACAGATCTATATAGAAAAAAACATCTGAAGAATTGAAGTCACAGGCTCAGGGCATCATCTTCCTCGTCACATTCTGTCTGGGATTATTGGTTGAAACATTGATTGATGGCAGGATTATCAATTTTTATACGCAGACAATAGCCAACTCAAGGGATTACGATTGGGATGCAAGCTGGGGAATCACATCCGTTCTTTCTATCGCACTGCTTGTAGTATTTCTAGGCTTATTAAAAAGGATACCGAAAAACCATCTTAAAATAAAAACCAGTTGGACAACCTATTTCTAAATCAAACCATGAGGTAAAAAACATGGTGTTTCCACAAAACTTGGATTAATGGCCACCTTTCATTCTTTCGTTCAAGCAATTTAGAAACATTCTATATTTTATCTTCAACCAATAGCTATTCCAAATGCATATTTCTAGTTATTAATAACATACAACACAAATAAAACGTCTGTAAAATTTTTATATGATATTCCTCATATTTATTAACTTGTCCCTAAGTAAGCCTTAATATAGTTGACATCGAGTTTTATTTTTTAATAAATATATTTGCAATTCATAACAACTTTTAACAATACAATTATGTCAATTAAAAAGATTTCACTTTTGCTTGCTTTTCTGTGGATGATCGGATTGCAAGCGGCTTTTGCACAGTCCAGGGATATCTCCGGGGTTGTGATTTCAGGAGATGACGGAAGTACCGTACCTGGTGCGTCTGTCGTGGTTAAGGGAACAACAATTGGAACAATCACTGACATGGAAGGGAAGTTTTCGTTGAAAGCTCCTCAA
Organism: Mariniphaga sp.; assembly: GCA_037128295.1. Taxonomy (GTDB): domain Bacteria; phylum Bacteroidota; class Bacteroidia; order Bacteroidales; family Prolixibacteraceae; genus JAAFHB01. Next base: position 64,508 of record JBAXWR010000003.1, on the reverse strand, counting down.
AATGCCAAGGCACTTTTAGTTTCTTTTGTTGGATTGAATTCAACAGAAGTTGAACTGACTTCATCCAAAACTTACTCAATCGCATTAAAATCTGCCCAAATAGCTGTCGATGAAGTTGTTGTAGTAGCCTATGGAACAGCCAAAAAAGGCGCAATTACAGGTGCTGCAACCTCTATTTCGGCGGCCAAATTAGCCGACAGGCCACTCACGAACATTTCTAAAGCGATAGAAGGTTCGACCCCCGGTGTCCAGGTTACTTCGGGAAGCGGACAACCAGGTTCCTCTGCGGATATTCGTATCCGTGGTTTTGGGTCTATCAACGCGTCAAACAGTCCGCTTTACATTGTTGATGGTGTTCCTTATACACTTTCCATTTCGAACCTGAACATGGACGATGTTGAAAACGTTTCTATTTTAAAAGATGCCTCATCTACTGCACTTTATGGAAGTAGGGCTGCAAATGGGGTAATTCTGATCACAACAAAAAGAGGGAAATCGGCGAAAGACAAAATTTCATTTAAAGTATCCCAAGGTATCAGCGAAAGAGGATTGCCGGAATATGAACGGGTTGATGCATTTCAGTATTATCCTTTAATGTGGCAATATTACAGAAATGGTATGGTTAACCGCACCAGCACCCCTCTCACTTTAGCTGTTGCCAATCAAACCGCTTCGGGTCTGGTTTCTGGCCAACCGGGCATCAAGGATAAATTGAGCTACAACCCTTTCAATGTAGCTGCAACTACTATTGTTTCTACCGACGGGGTAATGAACCCGGACGCGAAATTATTGTGGGGAGATGATCTTGATTGGGCTTCTCCTTTACAGCGCGTAGGTCAGCGTGGGGATTATTCAATGAGCCTAAGCGGTGGCACAGACAAAACACAATATTACCTTTCGGTTGGATACCTGAACGATAAAAGGTTTCGTTTTAAAATCAGATTTTGAACGTTTTACCGGTAGGTTAAGCCTTGATTCCAAGGTTAAAGATTGGCTAAAAACAGGGTTAAGTATAACCGGAAATATGACCAAATCGAATTATACAAACGATGACAGTTCGACAGGATATGTGAACCCATTCTTTTTCTCCAGGACCATTGCCCCAATTTATCCTGTCTATGCACACGATCAAACTACAGGAGCTTTTATTCTCGATGCAAACGGAGATAAAATTTTCGATTATGGCAATTCGAATATTGCCGGAATACCACAAAGAACAGGATATGGTGGACGTCATGTTGTGGCTGAGACGCTTAACAATGACCGATTGTTGAAACGTAATGTGATTAGCGCAAGAACTTATGCCGATTTCTTTCTCATGAAGAATTTAAAGTTCACCACCAATGTTGGTATCGACGTTAACAGTTACAATAACTCCGGTTTTGAAAACAAGTATGTTGGCGACGGAGCACCTGCAGGAAGAAGCAGCAGGACAAACTCAGTTACCACAACACTAACCGTCAATCAATTATTAAGTTACGTCAAATCATTTGGAGGTCATAATTTTGATGCACTTCTTGGTCATGAAAGCTACAAATATCAATACAGTTATTTCTATGGTTTCAGACAAGGGTTGATTGTTGATGGAAATGACGAACTTGCCAATTTTACAACTACCAATGATTTAACTTCTTACACAGACAATGACCGGATTGAAAGTTATATTTCGCGTTTTAATTACAATTTCAAAGAGAAATATTTCGCTTCAGCCTCCTTCCGTAGGGACGGTTCTTCAAGATTTAGTCCTGATGGACGTTGGGGCAATTTCTTCGGTTTTGGTGCAGCCTGGAGACTTGACCAGGAAGATTTCATCAAAGCAATTCCTTCTATTGACCTTTTGAAGCTGAGAACTTCTTATGGTGAAACAGGAAACAATGAAGCCGGTTTATATGCATGGCAAGCGCTTTACAACATCAACAACAATGCAGCAGAATCGGGATTCTTGCAAAGTAAATTGGCAAACAACAATTTGACCTGGGAGAAGAATGCAAGTTTTGACCTGGCACTTGAATTTGGCTTGTTTAAGAGAATTACAGGAAGTGTGGAATTCTACAACCGCCAATCGAGCAATTTGTTGTTCAGTGTTCCGCAACCACTGTCAAGTGGGGTAGAAACCCTTTGGCAAAATATTGGAACAATGTACAACAGGGGAGTTGAAGTCCAGATAGGTGCGGATATTGTTAAAGCCAAGGAATTCAAATGGAATTTGACAGTTAATGCCTCAACTTTCAAAAACGAGGTTACAAAGTTACCACAGGCTGAGATTATATCCGGTACAAAAAAATTGATGGTCGGCCAGTCGATGTACGATTATTGGTTACGTGAATGGAAAGGTGTTGACCCTGCTGATGGTTATTCACTTTACAGGGCCAATCCGGTCAACTATGCTGCCGACAAAGCTGCTTATGATTTAAACCCAGCCTCGACTGGTATTAAAGATTACCGCATTTCGGGTGTCGATACCCTTACAATGAACGCAAATAAGGCCAAATATCATTATGCGAACTCGGCAATTCCTAAAGTATATGGTAGTGTCACAAATACATTTACTTACAAAAATTTTGAATTGAATATTTTGTGTACCTACCAGATCGGTGGCAAAATCTATGAATCGAATTATGCCTCCATGATGAGCCCTGGTTACGGAACAACCTTGCACATTGACGCTTTAAAAGCGTGGACTAAGGTAGGAGATATCACTAACGTACCAAGATTAGACGAAGCGTGGTCCTCCCATATCAATGCAGGCTCCGACAGATGGTTGGTTGATGCTTCTTATTTCAGTTTAAAACAAGTTAGCTTTTCGTATATTGTGCCTCAGAAATATGCTTCTAAGGCAGGAATCATGAATGCAAGGGTATTTTTAAGCGGTGAAAATTTGTGGTTAGGCAATTCCTTAAAAGGGATGAACAATCAACAGAGTTTTAGCGGAGCAGTTTCCAACGTTTATATGCCAGCCCGTACTTATACAATAGGAGTTAATTTCTCACTTTAATCCATTAAGAAAAAATGAAAAGATTATATTATATACTAGGGTTGTTAACTGTTTTTACAACCTCCTGCAAAAAGGAGTATCTTGAAACAAAACCCACTGACCAATATTCGGATGTGACGGTTTTTTCATCAACAACCAATGCATATTCAGCTTTAAACGGAATACATCGCATGATGTATGAGCAGAGTGGTAACTATTATTCTGCTTATGGCCAAGACAAATGCGGACAGCAGTCTATTAATATTGTGGCCGACGTGCTTGGAGACGACGTCCTTTTACCAAATTCTACAAACAGTTATTACAGAGGTGTTTACCAGTGGCTCGATAGTCGCAACGAAACTGCTGCATGGCCAAGGTACATTTATACCTATTACTATATGATCATTGTCAATGCCAATATGATACTGAAAAATATAGATGCTGCTACTGGAACAGATGCCGATAAAAAACTGATCAAAGGGCAGGCTCTTGCTTACAGGGGATGGGCGCATTCTATGCTCGTTCAATTCTATGCCAAACGTTACGACGCGGCAACAAAACCCAATAGTCAACTTGGTGTTCCGGTTATGATCGATAATGTTACTGTAGGACTCAAAAGATCCACAGTGGAAGAAGTTTACACTCAGATCAACAAAGACCTCGACGAGTCGATTGTCAACCTAACAGGTGCTTCTGCAAGATCTTCCAAATCTCACTTCGACGTAGGAGTAGTGAAAGGGATTAAAGCCAGGGTAGCCCTAACTATGCAGGATTGGGCCAACGCAGCAAAGTATGCATCGGAAGCAAGAACAGGTTATTCGTTGATGACCAATGCTGAATATATTGCAGGTTTTAATGCAACTACCAACCGTGAGTGGATGTGGGGAAGCAAGGTCCAGGACGATCAGACCAATTATTTCTATGGTTTCTTCGCATTCATGTCGGGTAATGCTCCCTCAACAAATATCAAGCAAACACCAAAAGTTATCAATGCCGATTTATACAATCTGATTCCTGCAAATGACGTCCGCAAGAAATGCTGGGACCCAACCGGTACAAATGTACCGGCACCATCTGGCGGTTTGAAAGCTAAATATGGTATTTTGAAGTTCCTCACAACAACGCCATTAACAACCAGTTTCATGGGTGACCCGGTTTATATGAGGGCAGGTGAAATGTACCTGATCGAGGCAGAAGCGAAAGCTAGACTTAATGATGCTACAGCTCAGGACATATTATTCACCTTAGTGAATAACCGCAACCCGTCGTATGTAAAATCAACCAGTACAGGACAGGCTCTTGTCGATGAAATTCTACTTCAACGCCGTATGGAATTATGGGGCGAAGGTTTCCGCTTTCTGGATTTAAAGAGGTTGAACGCGCCACTGAACAGGGCATGTGCAAACTACGCTTCATCTGTTGGATTAATCGCAACTGTTGCTGCCGGAGACAATGCCTGGCAGTGGATGATTCCTAAAGATGAGTTTAATGCAAACCCCAATATTGGAACGCAAAATCCCTGATAGAAGACTAATTACGATAAAATAAAAGGCTGTCCTATTGATTAGGGCGGCCTTTTATTTTTGCGTTAAATAATTTTAATTTAGAATTGTTCTAATATAATTCCCAAAGTAATCGCTTATATTTTTGTTGAATATTGTTTTTCAGTATATTACAAAATATTCACAAATGTATTTTTCAATAATAATATGACAATTATCACAGGAAACAGCTTTTTATGGGTTGCGACAAATAAAAACATAGATAAATATATTCGCAAATAAATATATTTGCATTAAATAACAATTTTTAACAATAAAATTATTGTCTATGAAAAAAATTCTATTTTTGCTTGCATTCCTCCTGTTCGTAGGGTTGATCACAACCTTCGCCCAAACAAGGGACGTAACAGGTACAGTTACCTCCTCTGATGATGGGGCGACAATTCCGGGAGCTTCAGTTGTGGCCAAAGGAACTACCGTTGGAACTATCACTGATATGGATGGTCATTTTATATTGAAAGTTCCTTCAAATGCTAAAACTCTTGTGGTTTCTTTTGTTGGTTTTGCTTCGCAGGAAGTAGTCCTCAGCAACTCAAAGGATTACAAAATCACCTTAAAATCAGAGCAAGTTGCTGTTGATGAAGTTGTTGTTGTAGGTTATGGAACCCAAAAAAAACGTGATGTAGGGGGTACTATTTCAACTGTTAAAGGAGATGACATCAAGATGACACCTGTACAAAGCTTTGACCAGTCCTTACAGGGGAAAGCTTCAGGTGTGATCGTTACGCTACCCAATGGTGTTCTTAACAACCCACCAGTAATCAGGATCAGGGGTGTGAACTCCATTTCTTCCAGTTCCTACCCGTTGATTATTGTTGATGGTGTTCCTGTTTTTACAGGAGATGTTTCCAGTAGCGCTGCTGCTTCAAATGCGTTGGCTGATATTAGCCCTTCTGACATACAATCCATGGAGATCTTAAAAGATGCTTCTGCCACAGCTATTTATGGTTCAAGGGCGGCAAACGGAGTAATCCTGATCACGACGCGCAAAGGGGCAACGGGTAAGGTTAAGGTTACCTATGATGGATACATGGGCTTTACTAAACCTTTCCATCTGTTCGAAATGATGAATGCGGCACAATATGTGGAACACAAAAACAAAGCGTTGGCCAATAATCCATCGGCCTTAACCAGTAGTTTCACGGATCCTTTGGATGCAAACGGGAAGCCAATCGACACCAAATGGTCCGATTACATTTACAGGACCGGTTTCCAGCACAACCATGCAGTGACCATCTCCGGATCCTCGCCTTCGACATCCTATTTCCTTTCAGTGGGTTACAACAATCAGGAAGGTATGATCAAGAAGAACTCCTATGAGCGGAAAAATGCAAGAATGAACCTCGACCACAAGTTAAACAAATACATCTCTTTAGGAGCCAATATTTCGGTTACCAATTCTTTTAATGCTGCACCAAACACCGGATCATTGTCTTCTCAGGCATTCAATACAGCAGGTGCGGCACGATTGGCATTTGTACTTCCTCCGAACCTTGCTCCCTACAAAAATGATGGAACATACAACATCAATGGATCTGCCATTGGTAGTTTGGGGCAACCAGTGGGAAATTATTCGTACTACAATCCAGTGCCAATATTTGACCTAAACACATATACATCGCAGAATGACCGACTTTTAGCCAATTTCAGTGTCACAATTCAACCTGTAAAAGGACTTAACCTCAAAACGGTCTATGGTATGGACAACCTTTCTGTTGAATCCATGACTTTTCAAACTGGTATCACTGGTGATGGTTACTCCAGCAATGGTTTTACTGAAAACGATTTTAACAGGTTAAAACGGTGGACATGGACCAATACAGCAGATTATTCAGTTACCGTTTTGGAAAAATTGAACCTCTCTTTGCTTGGTGGTACTGAAGAGCAATCCACGAAAGGGAACTATTGGTACGGAACCAAAACCAATGTTGCCGACAATTTCTTTGAAACCTATCAGGGTTCGTGGGTAACTGCCGGTATGGGAAGTGGCAGTCAGTATGAGAACTACTTTGTGTCGTATTTTGGCCGTCTCAGCGCAAACTTTGACAAACGTTTTTATGTGGAAGGCAGTGTTCGACGGGATGGTTTTTCGGGATTGGCTGATGGAAAGAAATTTGGGACATTTGGAGGTGGTTCTGTTATGTACAACCTCTCGAATGAAAATTTCATCAAGAAGAGCAAGATTGGTGAGCTGTTTTCAGATATCCGCATAAAAGGCAGTTATGGAAAGGTTGGTAATATGTCAGGAATTGGTAATTATGCCTCTATGTCGCTATATGCCGGCGGATTATATGGATCATCCCCGACATGGAATTTCAGTCAGGCTGGAAACCCGGATCTCAAATGGGAAACCAGTGATAAATTTGACGCTGGTTTAAGCTTTGGGTTAATGAAGAACAAATTCCAGGTTGAAGTGAACTATTTCTATAATGATATCAACAACCTGATTCTCAATGTTCCACAGTCACCATCGAAAGGAATACCAGGGAATATAATTCCAATGAACATTGGTACCATGTATAACAAAGGATTTGAAGTCTCATTGACAAGCCATAACTTTACAAAAAAAGATTTTCAATGGACAACCACATTTAATTTATCAACATTGAAGAATGAGGTAACCTCACTTGCACCAGGGGTCACTGAAATTGTGGGTATAACGTCTTCATTAGAGACTACAAACCGTACGTTGGTCGGTTACCCGATTGGAAATATCTTTGCCGTAGAGACAAGAGGGGTAGATCCTACAACAGGTAGAAGGGTTTTTGTCAATAAAGCCGGAAAAGAAGTTTTATATGCTTTTGAAAATCCTGCTGCCAGTAAATGGACATACAGAGACGGAAGTGGAAATGCCCCTGCAATTGCACTTACAACTGACGGTGTTGTTGCTGGTTCACCACTACCTAAGATCTATGGTGGGATGGACAACAATTTCAACTACAAAAATTTTGACTTTGCCTTCAGCCTCACCTATGCACTTGATTTTAAATTGTACAATGGATCCAAAGCTGGATTAAGGGATCAAAGGTGGTGGAACAATTCAATGGAGGTTTACAATACATCCTGGAGCAAGGCAGGTGATATCACCAATATTCCGAAGCCTGTGATGAATGACAATGTTTCAAACGGTTCATCGATTCCAATTACTGAAAACGTAGAAAGAGGCGACTATTTAAAAGTTAGGAATGTATCTTTTGGATATACCTTTAGAAAATTACCAACATCGCTGGGAATTGATAAAATAAGGCTTTACGCTCAGATATTCAACGCCCTGGTAATAACCAATTATAAGGGTTCCGACCCGGAAGTCTCAGCCAACGGCAATAGTAACCTCACACCGGGTATTGACCGGAATTCAGCCCCACAGGCAAGAAGCTTTTCGTTTGGAGTAAATGTTACATTTTAACCAATTTAAACTTTGTATATCATGAGAAATACGATTAAATCAATATTGTTCCTTTTGGTTTTGGTGCTTAGCGGATGCTCAACCGAGTTGTTGAATCCAAATCCAAAAACTTCATTAGGGGAACTTCAGGCTTTCGACACCAAAGACAGGGTTGTCGGACAGGTAAACGGCTTATATGCCTTTATGAAAAGTGGTAACTATCTTGGAGGCAGGTACCAGGTTTACAACGATATCAGGACAGACAATTTTATAGCAAAAAACACAAACCTTGTCACCGGTTATTCAACATGGAATCACAGTGTAATCACCTCAACAAACGAGGTTATCAATCTCTGGGGTGCTGTTTATGCTGCTGTCAATGCGATTAATATTTTTATGGAAGGTTTGGATACCAACTGGAAAGCGGGTACCTTGACTGGAAAAATTACCGAAGCCGAGTACAATCAATTCAAAAGCGAAGCACTGACCCTTCGGGCAATGTGTTACTTTGATATGCTCATGTTGTATTCCCAACCGTATAGTAAGGATAACGGTGCCAGTGCAGGGCTACCACTAAGGTTAAAAGCCTATAAAACAGGTGTTGACAATGATATGGCCAGAAGTAAAGTATCGGAGGTTTATACACAAGTCCTTGCCGACCTTAACGCGGCAGAACCATTGGCCATTGACAAATACACGACCGATTTGCTCAATACGACCCGGGTTCATAAAAATACGATTATCGCTTTCAAAACCCGCGTTTATCTGCACATGAATGACTTTGCGAAAGTTCAGACAGAGGCAACTAAAATTGTTTCATCAGCTTCTCCATTTACAGCAACGACGGGTGTACCTTTTGCACTTAGTCCAACTTTTGCCGGTATTTTTGCAACCCCATATACAACTAAAGAGTCGGTTTTCTCGATGCCTTTCACTTCAACCGACCTTGCCGGTACACAGAATTCACTTGCCTGGTATCACCATCCACTTTCTGCAGAATCTTATTACCTGAATGCTGCTGCCGGAAGTACATTTAGCCAGATGAATGCCGCTGATGCTAGAAAGTTACTGTTTGTTACCGGAACTGTTTCCGGAAATACTGTTTATTATTGTGGAAAATATACAAATTTCACGATTCAGGCAGATTATGCGCCCGTGTTAAGGTATGCAGAGGTATTGTTGAACTACGCAGAAGCCATCGTGAGAGGTGGGAATTCAGTTAACCAAAAAGCAGTGGATCTTTTGAACGCGGTAAGGACCCGTTCCTTTGCGGCCGGTGCTTATACATTAGCCAGTTTCCCAGATGTTAAGTCCTATCTGGATGCTATGTTACTCGAAAGAAGCATTGAATTTTTAGGCGAAGGATTGAGAAATATGGATTTGCTGAGAACACTTAGTACCATTCCGGCAAAACCTGGTGTTTCTTCTATCGCAACTACTTCTCCTACTTACATCTGGCCAATACCATCCAGCGAGTTGGATATCAATAAGTTAATGACTGGTAATTAATTATATTAACAACAGCAACAACAATTAGTAGTGGGAACAGCCGGCTAACCAATAGGTTTTGCTGGCTGTTTTTTTTGTCAAATTTGAATATGGGATTTTATAACCAGGCACATTAATGCTATGGGTTGGCTTCTAACTGCGAACGGCATTTTTCGCAAAGCTGATGGTCCTTTTGATCAATGTCTTCAACATAAGTGCTTGACCTCATCACACAGGTGGAATTTTTGCAATGGATAAGACCGAATGTATGACCTAACTCGTGGATAACTTCCTTGCGAAAACGGTCAACCAATTGTTTGTCATCAGCTTTCATTCCATAACGTTCGTTGCTTAACCTACTGATGGAAACAATTCCTGACCTTCCGTTTAAATAGGCCTGCCCAAAAATATAGGTAAGAATGGGGATATAAAGATCGACATTAAATAACCCGAGTGTCTTGTCATTATCAAAGGCAAATTTTGAATCGATAATCTTAAGCAGTTTATTGCCATCGTATTGACGTCGCCCCGGGTCGTAGAACTCGCTTAAATCTAGATGACCATCCCGATAGATTACCGGAAGCAAAAACTCTTTCTTCACATCACTGGCTATCAGTTCAAGAAGACCTTTCTCAAAATATCCAAAAGAAATAAGATTGATATATTCCAGGTTCATTCAAAAAAGATTATATGATATCTGGGGTGCAATGTCAGTGTGAAATAAGAAATAAATAGAAATGGATCGAAATATTGAAACTCTATTTTGGTTCGGAAAGACCATACTTCTTGATCTTATTGTATAGCGTGACCCGGTCGATCTTTAAAGCTTTGGCAGCAACTGTAATGTTCCAATTGTATTTCGTGAGAATTTGGGAAATATGGTTCTTTTCCAAATCATCAAGACTTTCGGCTGTCGTATTGACGATTTCCTTTCCCATGGGCAGGTCTTTTAGACTGATCTTCTTCCCATTCCCTACTACAATTGCCCTCTCAATCATATTTTCCAATTCACGGATGTTTCCGGGAAAAGTGAATTCTTCAAGTCGCTTCAACGCACCGGAATCAATTGTAATCAAAGGCCGGTTCATCGTTGTACAATATTTCTTAATAAAATATTCGACAAGCAGGGGAATATCCTCGGTTCGTTCGCGCAATGGTGGCACATTGATATTAACGACATTTAAGCGGTAAAAAAGGTCTTCCCGAAAAATACCTTTTTCTACCATCCCTTTTAAATCCCTGTTTGTTGCACAAATAACCCTGAAATCAGATGTGATTTCTTTGTTCCCACCTACACGGACAAAACTTTTGCTCTCAAGTACACGCAACAATTCAACCTGCATTTTTGGCGAAATGGTCGCAATTTCATCAAGGAAAATGGTGCCACTATCAGCCATTTCAAACCTCCCTTTCCGATTGTAAACAGCTCCGGTAAAAGCCCCTTTCTCATGTCCGAACAATTCACTTTCCAATAAACTTTCTGTCAAAGCTCCACAATGAACACTTACAAGCGGGAAAAACCTACGGGGCGAATTTGCATGTATAGCCCTGGCTACAAGCTCCTTACCTGTCCCGCTCTCACCTGTGATGATGACAGACGCATTGGATTGTGCCACGCTCTCAATCTCCCTAAGAACTTTATGCATGGCTTCACTATTTCCGATCAGGTTCTCCACATTCTCAAGCGATATAACCTTTTCCTTGAGCACTTCGTTTTCTTCGATCAGGGAAATTTGTTTGGAAGCATTTCTGATCAGATGAGACAAATCATCCGGATCGAAAGGTTTTGTAATGTAATCAAATGCCCCATCTTTTAACGCTTGAACAGCAGTATCAACAGTTGCGAAAGCTGTCATTACGATCACAATCGCATCTTTCCTGAACGATTTGATCCGTTTGAGCATTTCCAAACCATCCATTCCAGGCATTTTGATATCTGCAAGGATAATATCAAAATTGTCGGATTCAAGAATCGAAAGAGCCTTTTTTGCATCCTCGGCACAATCGACACGATAATCATCCTCGACGAACCAGTTGTATAATGAACTTCTTACAGATTCTTCATCGTCAACAATTAAAATGGAGATCTTTTTCGACATAATATATTCCTTTTAAGCTTTTATTACAGGTAAAGTTATTAAAATTGTTGTTCCTTTTCCCCTTTCTGATTTCACGTCTGTTTTTCCTTTATGACTTTGGACGATTCCATGAACAATTGCCAGTCCCAGCCCAATCCCACTAGCCTTTTCTTTGGTAGAAAAGAAGGGTTCAAAAATATGGGGAATATCTTCCTCCGATATTCCAATCCCATTGTCAACAATATCTATACGGACATGATGCTCGTCAGGATTTATGGTCCTGATCAGAACCTCGCCGTTTTCTGTTACAGCTTCAGATGCATTCACTAAAATTGCCACGCAGACTTGCTTGATTTGATTTGGACTGCAAAAAATCATGTCCGCTTTGGCAGAAAAATCTGATAAAAAAGTAATATTGGCCACCTTCATTGAATGTGACATCAATTCGTAGGTTTCGAGAAGAATGTCATGCAAGTGTCTGGCTTCAAAATCATTCTGGTCTTTACGCGAAAAATCCAATAACCCTTTTACAATATCCCCACATCGTTTCGTTTCGTTTTCAATCAGCTTTAAATGCTTAAGCATCGACTCCTTTTTGGCAGGTGTTAATTCCTGACTATTTAACTGCTTGGAAATCAATTTTGCATAGATTAGGATTCCCGATAATGGGTTATTGATTTCGTGAGCCACTGATAATGACAATTTCCCCAAAGAAGCAATTCTTTCAATGTTCATCAGCTCATTTTGAACCTGTCCCAACTCTTCAGATTTTTTCTGTACCTTATATTCAAGCTGATGGGACCAATTTTGGAGCTCATTGGTAGCTGTCTGAAGGTTGTCTAGCATGTCGTTAAATGCATACGAAACCATTCTCATATCTGAAAGCTGATTAGGTTTAATGATTAACCTCGTACTTTTGTCACCTTTGGCTACAGCTTCACTTGCCTTAATTATGGCAAATAGTGGATCTTTGATTTTTTTAATTGTGAAAAAGATAAGAAATAAAATAAGTAAAAGCGTCATCGTGGCGGCCATCAGGAAATAATCGGTCGTTGATTTATCCAGAGCAGCATCCAGCCCTCCCATAGGAAATTTAATCAACAATGAACCAAGAATTGCTTCCTTTTCACTATGCGCATGACAGGAAGCAGTAGAACAGGATGGACTATTTAAGATTGGGGATTTAATTAAGAGGTGCCGACTAAAGTTGTTGTTTGGGTTCATCGTACACTCGCTGTTTACATCAATGATCCGGTATGATTTTTCCTTTGCAGAAAACATGGTTGCGATATCAGTATGGCAACTTTTACAATCGGGATTGCTATGGTTGATCGTATCGTTAGCAATCGAAGAGAACACAAGATTGTTATTATTGTCGTACATATTAACATCGTCAATCCCGCTCATCTTATTGATAATATCAAGTGTACTTTGGAGTGACGACCTGTCATTCTCGAGCATTGAACGGTATAAAGCCCCCTCAACAAGCGAACTGATATTATTGCCATTTTCCCTTATCACAGACTGCATATACTTTTCATTGACCGACCGGAAGATAATACCAAATGCCACAAACAGGAAAAATGATGAAATGGTAAAGATAAACACCACCCGGCCATAAATAGAAGAACGAAATTTAACATAACCGCTAACCAGGGGACTCCCGGCACTCTTTTCAACAATTAATTTTTTGAACCAAACCATGACTGTTTAATTGGAAGTGGAAATTGCTTGCTAAAGTAGCTTCAAAATTTGAATTTACCGTTCTAATAATCAAAATTGTTTATTGATTCATCATTAATAGCGGAGAAAATTAGAAACCACCTTTATGCCAATAGTTAAAGCGATATGCAAGGCACATCGCTTTAACTGTGAAAGAACCGTAATTAACTGCTAAAGGTTGACGATCAATATAGAATGCAATGAATCAATTATTTACTCGCGATTTCTGAAACAATTCGCATTATTGCACAAGGTTTTTGAACTCAGAAAATCTTTTTGAAAGTCCTGCCATACCTCATCGGGCAATTCCGAAAGTGGCTGATCGCAAATTTCACCACCGTCCTGTAAAATCACATTGGCATTATCGGGGGAATATTTCCCCATAGAACTGGACAAAAAATCTTTAAATCTCTCCAATTCTTGTCTTGACCAATCAGACGCCTCCTCTGCCAGAAAATATGAATTTGTATCGGCTATCCAACTCGTAGGTTTAACCTTATACATCCAACCTTTCAGATAAGGATCTTCATTCAATATTTCAGGATGCTCCGTAAGCATGGGATTTGCCTGGATGACCTCACCTGAAATGGGGGAATAGATCTTTAGTAGCTTACCTTTATGATTAATTTCTGCCATTAAATCGCCCTTACCGACTTTATCACCTGGCTCTTTAATCTTATTGAAACTAACCTCACCTGTAATGTGAAGCAGAAGATCATCCATTCCGACCTTGGCAACTCCTGATTTTTCAAGATGTGTCCAGGTATGCAAGCGACTAAAAAATAAACCTTGCGGAACCTTTAATACATTTGAATTAAGAATTCCCAGAGCCTTCTGGATTTGTTTTGAGATTTTCACTTGTCTGTTCAAAAGGACCCAGAAAGGGACAAGGATCAGAAAAAAAGCGATGATTGCCAAATATTCGACACCCTTGGTTTCGAAAATGTTGTTGTAAGTAAATCCATCCATATTATTAATTTTTATGCTGCCACAACTATCTGTCTGACAACTGGTTATTTAATGTTCATTTTTTGCCCAATCAGGTGATTCCCGCAATACCGGCATCCGGTTAATGATCCACCTGAATACCCATATTTCTATAAAGATAACAGTCATTGTAACAATTATTTCCATAATTGATGGGACGTAGCGGATAGCAGAATCCCACCTGAAACCAATGACTGTCACATTCAAACGGTTCAGGATTACCCCTAGCATTGTAAGTATTGCTGCTATTCGTATTAACAACTGATTATTTGTACGATAACTGTAAAAGTAAAGCCCCATAGGAAGAAGGACAAAACCCATCATTTCCATTAGGAACCAATAACCCATCGGTGTGTTCAAGTATTGCCAGTTCTTGTCGTGTATAAAAACCAAAAGTTGAAGGAAAAAGTAGGCAAACATTGCACCGGCACAGATTTTTGCAAGTCCATGAACAATCCCTTCCTGAGCTTTATGGTTTTTCTCGTTGATTTGATCGAAAAACACTTTGTGACTGATCGTTCCCTCAAAGATGACCATCGAAAGCCCGGCAAAGACACTGGAAGCCAGAAACAAAATGGGAATAAACTCTGAATACCATAAAGGATGGATTTTGTCCTTGGCCATCAGATATAGCGCTCCTAATCCGGACTGATGAAGGGTTGACAATGTTATTCCAAAGATCACTGCACCAATTGTCATTCCAGAAAGTACTTTCCTGGCACGACGGGCGCCCAACCATTCTGCTATTGCCGGGGAGAATTCGATCAACTCAGCAATCATATAAAGCATAAAATGCCAGGCAACAAGGAAAAGTACAGAACTTGTACCAAAGTTGTTACCAATGATCGGGTTGATCACATTCCAGGGCCGTCCAAGATCAAGCAGCAAAGCTCCGGCATAAAACACATAGGCAAGGAAACCATTCAGAACCGTTACCCTCACAATGGAATGGTATTTTTGTTGGTTAAGAATATAAACCATAAAGGTGACGACATAAGCTCCTCCAGCAAACGCAACCCCGGTAACAACATCAAAGCCAATCCATAGACCCCAGGGAACTTCCTGCGACAGGTTGGTAACAGCCCCTAATCCTTTCCAGAAACGGATTACAATGATTATCAGACCAATAATTATTACAGGAATTGAAATGATGTTAAAAGGAGTTAACCATTTACCACGAGGTTTAAGTTCCGACCACAAGAAAGCCGGGATAGATTTTCCATCATTATCTTTTGCAACAGGTAAAACTTGATTATTCATTTTCTTCAGAATTTGAGGGTTTATTTTTGGTTGCTTCATGGATACCCAGTAAAAGAGGTGGTAAAAGGACAAAAACGGAAGGAACTGTATATAGAAACCCTTTTGACAATGCCGGATATGACGTATTCTGGAGATTTGTCCTAAATCCTACTTCATTAAAAGGAACTGTTGAAATATAAAGATTACTTGTGCCCCCGGCTTCATTCTCACCAAATATTCCTTCATAAAAATCTGTTGGACTTTTAGCTATTCTTTTTCGAGCTTCAGCAATCAATCCCCTTCTGGTTCCAAAAACGACTGCTCCAGCTGGACAAGCTTCTGCACAAGATGGTATCTGGCCTTTGATGATCCGGTCATAACACATATCGCATTTCTGTATGATTGGATTTGCACTGTGGTATTCGAATTTCGGAACATCAAATGGGCAGGAAACCATACAATAACGACAACCCATGCACTTATCCCCTCTCCAGATTACCGGACCCTCTTTGGTTTTGTACATTGCCTGAGTCAGGCAGGCTGCTGCACAAGCTGGCTCATTGCAATGCATACACTGCGTTTTGTTAAAAACTTCACCTTTGGAGGTTTTAAAAATATTGATCGCTGAACGCTGGCTTTCACTAGTTTTTCGAATAATACCTACCTTGGGCTCGTCTTTGGGTTCAGGTAACTGATGCGCTTTGGCACATGCTCTTTCACACTCCTGGCATCCAACACATTGAGACGAATCATAAAGCATTGCATTGAATTCAACTTCTCCCGGATTTCCTGTTTCAGAGCCAAAACTTTTACCGACCGCCAGGGAAGCTCCTGCAATACCAATCAATTTAAGAAAATGTCGTCTATCTATACTCATAATCATATTTTTTCAATTCGTAACCGGGTTTAATGAGTTAATCATTTTTATTTGGAAGCATCGATGAATCTTGTCTGAAAATCTTCCCAAACTTCAGGGCCAAGATCCGCTAATACATTATCGGAAAGTTCTCCACCATCCTGAAGTATTACGTGCGAGTATGCCAATGTATTTACCTTCATCGAATCTGCCACAAAATCTTTAAGTCGGCTAAATTCATTTCTGAGCCACTCTTTGTATTTTTCGCCCATAAACATAAACTGAATTTCCCTGGTCCAATTCTTGGGTTCGATCAGGTAAACCCATCCGTCAGCATAAGGGGATGAATTAACCAACCAGGAATCTGAAATCAGTGATTGGTTTTGTTCTTTAATAACCCCTGAAATAGGTGCATAGAGATTTAAACGTTTGCCATCATGAATAATCGTCATGATTTTCTCGCCTTTTCTCACTTTATCACCGGCCTCTTTCATTTTAATTCGGGTGATGGTCCCTGTAATGTGTTGCAAGAAATCATCGATACCAACCTTAACAGTGCCATTTTTTTCCATAAAGGCCCAAGTGTGCGTCTTGTCAAAATACAGCCCTTTTGGAGCAACAACCGAATTTTCATTTAGTCCCTGTGCAAATTGAATTTCACCATGTGGGATTTGTGATTTCTTAACTTTAGATGTTCTCACTACAATTGGAACAATCATACCCGTAATAACCAATACAACCAAAACTATCAACCATGTATTCGAAGTTTCGGGGACATTGGGTTTCGGGGTATTTATAACTGTATAGCCCAATGTGGTCAGGTTGGCTTCAATTTTACTGCTGGCAAGATCGCTGTAACCGTTAAGGCTCAGATATTGACGTCCGTCCGCCATAACCCATGCCAAAAAATCGAGTGCAGTCTTATCAGTCGGCTTTGAGTTGGCCGAAACATAGATACTACCACACAATGAATTTGGATATTTACCGATCCAGACACCACGTGTGAAAGACTCCATATTAGTGTATATATTTTCAAAATTATCAATACGGCCATTACCGTTCTTGTCGATCGGGAGAAGTTTTAGATCGGTTATCAATTCATTTGAACCAGCCTCTTTAAGATCAGTAAGCTTACAAAATCCAATTGCAAATATGTCCTTTTGAAGGGCAGAAATAACTTCACTGGCAGTTACCAATTTCTTACTGCCAATCGCATCTGAGTTCAATTTTGCGAAATTCTTGAGATTCCCAATAAATTCCTCATTATCAATTATGTAATATTTAATTGGACTATTTTGTCCACCATTGATCAAACTTGCCCAGTTTTGCTTCTGTGGATCAGCAAAAAATTGGTTGAATGTCAAAGATGAAATCCCCTGACTATAGATCTCCTTTAGCATCGGATTCCTGGCATTGATAACAGGCACAATGACATCCCTGCCAATTACCATTTTCCAATTTGCTCCATTGCTGTTTAATTCATGGTAACCCTCCGAAACAAAGTTTAAAGTATTAATAGTCTGTTTTTCAATAGAATTAACAACATTGATCTTTATTGACGGATTGAGTTGTTCATATTGAAAAGCCCAATTGGAAGTGAGGTCAAACAACTCAGGGGTACTTGAAATTGTAAATTGCTTCTGATCCTGGATTACAGGTTTTGAAGTGGTTTTGTTGTCAGTGATGCCATTGCAGAACCCGGTATTGCAATGAATTAAAAGTGACAATCCGACGATGATGAATGAAATTGTTTTCATGATATTGAGATTAAAAATTGTTTTATCAACCGTATTAGATTACAGCAAAACAAATGAAGTAATCGTTTACGGGTCGGTTCAATAACAGTGCCAAACATCCCAAACACTTCTATATCGCTACTAATCTGATAGTTAAGCTATATATGTTTAGGATCTCTACAATCAATAGTGTTGAATTAATATACACTTCATTTGAAGTGTCTATATATATTGCTGTATATCAGTAGTTTTAAAAGCTATGTTGAATATTTAAACACTGTTGTGTTTTTCAACGTATTTGGTCTTTAATTTTGGCGAAATGATCTGATTATGTCCAAATCAGACAAATAATAAATGGTTTCTTGAATAAAAATGTAATATAGCGTAAAAATTGGTTTCTGCTGTGTCGACCTACATCGTTTGCTTCGATTGCTCTTTCGGGATCGTTATCAAATCATATCAATTAAATCATCCATAGTTAAGGATGCAAAAATAATATTAATTTATATCACATAAATGCAGATTATTATATTAATTATCAATATTATATCCATTTTTGGCCAATAATAAATTTCCATATATAGCCAATTAGAAATAAATATTTCCATTCTGGCTGAATTAAAAAAGCTGTATTCAGCCAGAATATGAAAATATTTAGTATTTTTGGCTGATAATAGAAAATTGTAATCAGCCAAAAAATGAAATCATGGCAAAAGATAAGATTATAGGTAGAATAGATGAATCCAAAATATTGGAAAAGGCTCTGTATTCAAAAGATCCTGAATTTATTGCAGTATATGGCCGCCGACGGATTGGTAAAACATTTCTGATCAGGGAATTTTATGAGAATTCGATTTGCTTTGAGTTAGTAGGAGTTCATAAGGCAGGGTTAAAAATACAACTTCAAAATTTCGCCTTATCACTAAAAAAATCCATGGATATAGGAATACAACCAGAAACTCCCTCAACATGGTTTCAAGCTTTTACCGATCTGGAGCAATTCATGGAATCGCTAAACAAACAAACGAATACCGGGAAAAAGGTAATCTTCATTGACGAATTACCCTGGTTAAACACCCCGAAATCGAATTTCCTGGCATCACTCGAACATTTTTGGAATAGTTATGGATCAAAGCAAAGCAACCTTATTTTAGTTGTTTGCGGTTCGGCAGCTTCCTGGATGATCCAGAAAATTGTAAATTCAAAAGGCGGCCTTCACAACAGGCTAACGCGCCAAATAAGGTTATTGCCTTTCACACTTGATGAAACAGAAAGTTTTCTAAAATCGAGGGGTGTTGTACTTACCAGATATCAAATCATTTCGCTCTATATGGCCATGGGAGGTGTCCCTTTTTACCTTCAGCAGACAGAACCAGGTCTTTCTTCGGCACAGATCATTGATAAAGTATGCTTCTCCAAAAATGGTTTGTTAAGGAATGAATTTGAAAGGCTATTTTCATCCCTTTTCGATCATAGCGACCAAAATATCAATATTATGGAGGTTCTTAGACAGAAAAGGTCAGGCATAAGCCGAAACCAGATTTTAACAACAGCTAAAATTCCAAGTGGCGGAACAGCAAGTCAAATTCTGGAAGAATTAGAAGAGTCGGGGTTTATCACTTCCTGGATTCCTTTCGGAAAAAAATCAAATGATGCCATTTACCGGATTACAGATGAGTTCTCCCTGTTCTATTTTGACTGGATAAAACCACTTGGGAAAAGAAATCCGGAGGAGGGATACTGGTTAACCCTGCAAAATGACCCACGCAGAAGGGCATGGGCAGGCTATACATTTGAAGGAATATGCATGAAACACATACAACAGATCAAAAATGAATTGGGTATAGGGAAAGTAGAGACTTTTCATGGCCCATGGTATTATTCAGCACCCAATGAAAATCCCGGTGGCGGGGCTCAGATCGATTTACTGATCGACAGAAAAGATGCCGCTATCAATCTTTGCGAAATGAAATTCTCGGAGGCTGAATTTACAATTGACAATGACTATTCAAAAATTCTCAGGAAAAAAGTAGATGTATTTAAGACTGTAACTAAAACCAGAAAAAACATTTTTGTCACATTGATATCGACGTTTGGAATTGAAACGAACATCTATTCCAATGATATATTATCAAATTCATTAACAATAGATTGCTTATTTTAAACAATATTCAATATTGAATATGCTATTTCTTTTTGCCTTGAATTTTCAAATTATTCCATCTTCAAATCTTCAAATTCACTTAATTCTTTAATTCCTTAATTCATCGCGTTCCACCCTTGCGCTGTCAATGGTATTGACTGACCAACTCCAGCAGTAATGAGGTTGACACCCTCGCTTTTATCGGTCATATGGCCAATCACTGAAATGTCGGGATGGTTGCGTACTTTATCATGTTCAGCGACAGGAATTGTAAAAAGCAGTTCATAATCTTCACCACCATTAAGAGCTGCAACCAATGGGTTAATATTCAGTTCGGCAGCCATTTTTTTGGTTTGATTGTCAAAAAGTAACTTATCCTCATATAATCTGCAACCTACACCACTTTGATTGCATAAGTGGAGTATTTCTGAAGAAAGCCCATCCGAAATATCAATCATTGAAGTAGGATGAATACCTAATTCCCTGAATATGGGCAACATATCTTTTCTTGCTTCAGGCTTAAGCTGCCTTTCCAAAATATAGTCAAAGCCTGCAAACTGTGGCACCATCCTGGGGTTCACCTTAAACACTTCGTTTTCTCGTTCAAGTAATTGCAGTCCCATATAAGCTCCACCCAGGTCACCTGTAACACACAGTATATCAGTATCTTTTGCGCCATTTCTGTAAACTAGTTCCCCTTCTTCCCCTTCACCGATCGCTGTTACCGAAATCGTAAAGCCCGTCAATGATGAAGTTGTATCACCACCCACAAGGTCAACTCCATATCTTTCGCAAGCCAGGTAAATACCTGAATAAAACTCATCAAGCGCCTCCACAGACATCTTTGCCGAAACAGCGATCGAAACAGTGATCTGCTTTGGTGTAGCGTTCATGGCACATACATCACTCAGGTTTACTGTCACAGCTTTGTAACCAAGGTGTTTTAATGGAACATACATCAGGTTAAAGTGGATACCCTCAGTTAAAAGATCGGTTGTAACGACAATCCTTTTATTTTTAAAGTCAAGTACAGCACAGTCGTCACCAACTCCCTTCAAAGAACTTTCGTTTTTTAAGACAATATTTTCTGTAAGCCGTCGGATCAAACCAAACTCGCCAAGTTCAGAAAGTTCTGTTTTAGAACGCTTTGTATTTTCCATAGTCAATCTTATCAATTTTCAAAATTATGAACCGCCAAAAGTACGCTTCATTTTGTATCTTTGCAATTTGTAATCAGTCTATATTAAATGAAAAGTAGGTAGGTTTACCAATAGGAATTTTACACATTTAATTGTTACTGGTTTAGTATTTCAATATAGAATCAATCATGGAAGACCAAAATAAATTGTTACAGGAAGTTACCGGACGTGATTATCGGTTTGGGTTTGTGACAGATATAGAGACTGATACGATCGTAAAGGGGCTTAATGAGCAGGTAGTCAGGATAATTTCGGCAAAAAAAGAGGAACCAGAATGGATGCTTGAATTCCGTCTCAAAGCTTACAGGCGCTGGCTGACAATGAAAATGCCTGAATGGGCCTATCTCAAAATTCCGGAGATCGACTACCAGGAGATCATTTTTTATGCCGCGCCCAAAGAACAGGCAAAATACGAAAGCCTGAACGAAGTTGACCCGGAATTACTCCGCACCTTTGAGAAACTAGGAATTCCGCTCGAAGAACAAAAGATGCTATCTGGTGTTGCAGTTGACGCAGTAATCGACAGTGTTTCAGTAAAGACCACTTTTAAGGAAACCTTGGCAGAAAGGGGTATCATTTTCTGCTCCTTCAGTGAAGCCGTCAAGCACCATCCCGATCTAATCCAGCAATACCTTGGCATGGCAGTACCCTACAATGATAATTATTTTGCAGCTCTTAATTCGGCTGTATTTTCAGATGGATCATTTGTTTACATCCCTAAAGGGACACGCTGCCCAATGGAGTTATCGACCTATTTCCGTATCAATGCACAAAACACAGGTCAGTTTGAAAGAACATTGATCATTGCCGACGATGACAGTTACGTTTCCTATCTGGAAGGTTGTACAGCTCCTATGCGCGACGAAAACCAGCTTCATGCAGCGGTTGTCGAAATCATCGCCCTCAATCGGGCAGAAGTCAAATACTCCACAGTCCAAAACTGGTATCCTGGCGATAAAAACGGCAAAGGGGGAATTTTCAACTTTGTGACGAAACGAGGTATATGCAAGGGCATTTCATCAAAAATATTATGGAACCAGGTCGAAACCGGCTCAGCAATTACCTGGAAATATCCAAGTTGTATTTTAATGGGCGACTACTCGGTGGCAGAATTCAATTCGGTGGCATTGACAAACAACTATCAGCAGGCGGATACCGGGACTAAAATGATCCACATCGGGAAAAACACAAAGAGTTCCATTGTTTCAAAAGGAATTTCTGCCGGCCATAGTTCCAACTCTTACCGCGGTTTGGTTCGGGTTGCCCCAAAAGCAGAGAATGCCCGTAATTACTCACAATGCGATTCACTCCTGCTTGGTGACACATGCGGCGCACACACCTTCCCTTACATTGAAGTTGCAAACAGCAGTTCAGTGATCGAACATGAGGCCACGACTTCCAAAATTGGCGAGGATCAGATCTTCTACTGTAACCAGCGCGGAATCTCCACAGAAGATGCGATTGGGATGATCGTGAACGGATATGCCCGTGAGGTAATCAATAAATTGCCCATGGAGTTTGCGGTAGAGGCGCAGAAGTTGTTGCAGATCAGCCTTGAAGGAAGTGTGGGATAGTATGGGGCATGGGGCAAGGAGCTTGATGATCAGGGAGAACGGAAACTGGAGACCGAATAATTGATAAAAATTATTCCTAAACAATTGGATCAGAAGTTTAATGATCAGTACGAAATTGCCAGCCGCCAGTTGCTAGCAGCCAGTCGCAACCGTCAAAAAAAGAATAATAAATATAATTAAAGAATATGCTAAAAATAACAGATTTATATGCCAAAGTCGAAGGCAAAGACATCCTGAAAGGGATTAACCTTACAGTAAATCCTGGAGAGATCCATGCCATCATGGGTCCTAACGGATCAGGCAAAAGTACATTGGCCAACGTATTGGTAGGAAATACGAATTATGAAGTTACACATGGTACAGTAACCTTCAATGGAAAGGACCTTTTGGCAATGTCGGCAGATGTAAGGGCGAAGGAAGGTTTGTTCCTAAGTTTTCAATACCCTGTTGAGATACCCGGGGTGAGTATGGTCAATTTTCTGAAAACAGCCGTAAACGAGCATCGGAAGTACCGCAATCAACCGCCATTATCAGCAGGTGATTTTCTAAAAATGATGCGTGAGAAAAAAGCTATGGTCCATCTCGATTCACAACTGACCAACCGTTCGGTCAACGAGGGCTTTTCAGGGGGAGAGAAAAAGAAGAACGAGATTTTTCAGATGGCAATGCTCGAACCTACACTGGCGATACTTGATGAAACAGACAGTGGACTCGATATTGATGCACTCAGAATTGTTTCAAATGGTGTCAACTTATTGAAAACCCCAAACAATGCAACGATCCTGGTCACACATTACCAACGTTTGCTCGATTACATCGTCCCCGACTTTGTGCATGTCCTTTACCAGGGAAGGATCGTTAAATCAGCAGGTAAAGAATTGGCACTTGAACTTGAAGAAAAGGGTTACGACTGGATCAAAAAAGAGTTGGGGGAATAGCCATGGCAGAAACGATTGAAAAAATAGCAGCCATTCCCAGGATCAGTGAAATACTCACAGAAAACCTTAGCGGAATAAGTGAGGGAATTTCAGACTTTGTCAACAAGTCCAGGAAGCCGGCACTTGAAGCCTTTCAGAGAATGGGAATTCCGGGGTTCAAGAACGAAAATTATAAATATACTGATCTGACCCGTCTTTTTGAAAATGAAAGGTTCAGGCGCTCGTTCGAACCTGATGAGTTCGAGGTTAATCTAAACGATATTTTTAGTTGCGATGTTCCTGAATTCGACACCCACCTGATTTTAGTTGTAAATGGCTGGTATGATGAATCAAATTCCAAGAACAAGCCTTATCCTGAAGGGGTGATCATCAAGAGCTTTAAAGCGGCTACCATCGAAAATACTGATCTGGTCGAAAAATACTATGGCAAATCGGCAATCGCTCAGTCAGATCCTTTAACAGCTTTAAATACAGCCTTTGTGCGCGATGGCGTTTTTATTTATATTCCGGATAATACCCATCTTACCAAACCGTTGCAACTGATCAATATTTTACGCAGCAACGATGACCTGTATGTTACGCAACGCAATCTGATCATCGCAGGTAAAAACAGTCAGGCAAAAATAATGTTTTGCGATCACACTCTGATGCCTCAGAATTTTATTATCAATAATGTCACTGAGTGTGAGATCGGTGAAGATGCAGTAATCGATATTTACAGCATCCAAAACCAGCACAACAAAACAGCAAACCTGACTGGTCTATATATTCGGCAACAACGCAATTCGCAACTTGTAACCAACGCAATAACGTTGCATGGGGGTATCATCCGAAACAACCTCAATATCCTGCTTGATGGTGAACATGCTGCCGCAAGAGTTTGTGGTCTTGGTTTATCAGATAAAAATCAACATGTTGATAATTATACATTTATTGAACATTTGAAACCGAATTGCAGAAGCAACCAGTTGTACAAGAACATTCTTGACGACAGTTCAACAGGAGGCTTCACAGGCAGAATTCATGTTGCGCCCCATGCTGTCAAGACAGAAGCCTACCAGCGGAACAATAATGTATTGCTCACCAATGCGGCAAAGATGAACACCAAGCCGCAATTGGTGATTGATAATGACGATGTCAAATGTTCGCATGGCGCCACGGTTGGCCGTATCGACAATGAAGCACTGTTTTATCTTCAATCGAGGGGCATCAATGAGAAAGAGGCCCGTCTGATGCTGATGTTCGCTTTTGCCCATGAAGTACTTTCTGAAGTTAAAGTAGATCAGTTGCGCGAAATGATCGACAAACTGGTAAATAAACGGTTAAGGGGCGAAGTGTCTAAATGTCACTCCTGCGCAATGGACTGTATTCGTTAAAATGATTATATCTAACAGTATATCATATACATACAAATGTCGCTAGATATTCTAAACATACGTAGGCAATTTCCAATCCTTGATCAAAACATCAATGGCAAACCTTTGATCTATTTTGACAACGCTGCAACTGCTCAACGACCTATTCAGGTGATCGAAAAGATGGATGAATTTTCGCTTAGGACCAATGCAAATATTCACCGTGCAACACATTCACTTGCCAATAAAACAACTGAGGCTTTTGAGTCAGCAAGGGAAACAGTCCGGAATTATATCAATGCCAAAGAAGTAGCAGAGGTGATCTTTACACATGGGACAACTGAATCCATCAACCTTGTTGCTTTTTCGTTTGGTGAAGCATTTATCCATCCTGGCGATGAAGTGGTTGTAACCGAAATGGAACACCATGCCAATATTGTCCCCTGGCAAATGATGTGCCAGCGACGGGGCGCAATCCTGAAAGCAATCCCTTTTGCAGACAATGGTGAGCTGCGTACCGACCTTTTCGACAGTATTGTTACAGATAAGACCAAGATTCTGGCGATTGCCCATGTATCCAATACATTGGGTACCGTGAATCCACTAGCGACGATCATTTCAAAAGCTCATGCGAGAAATATACCGGTTTTAATCGACGGAGCACAGGGCGTTCCGCACTATAAAATTGATATACAAGCACTTGATTGTGATTTCTATGCCTTTTCAGGACATAAAATATATGGACCTACAGGAATTGGTGTCCTTTATGGAAAGCGCCAATGGCTCGACCTGCTGCCCCCTTTCCTGGGAGGAGGTGAAATGATTGACAGGGTAACTCTTTCAAAAACAACGTATAATCAACTTCCATATAAATTTGAAGCCGGTACCCCGAATTATGTAGGTGCCATTGGTTTGGCTTCAGCAATTGAATTTGTGCATCATTTTGATCGTCAAGAACTCGCAACTTATGAAAATCTGTTGCTCACTGAGGCAACGTTGAAGTTAAAACAAATCGAAGGATTGAAAATATATGGCGAAGCCCCTTATAAAGCAGGCGTAATCAGTTTTAACATAGAAGGTATCCATCCTTTCGACCTTGGGACTTTGCTCGACCAACTGGGAATAGCCGTTCGGACGGGTCGTTTGTGTGCAGATCCGGTGATGGATCATTTTGGTGTTGAAAACATGGTACGTGCCTCCTTTTCTTTCTACAATACAATTGAGGAAATCGAGACTTTTTACAAAGCTTTGATTAGGTTGAAAACGATGTTTTAAAAGTTGGTTGAGTGTACAGCTTTTCTTTGTGTTACATTTGCGAACTTTGCACGAAATAATAATAGAATACTTTACATGACAATAGACGAAATTCAAAAAGAGATTGTTGATGAGTTCTCGGGCTTTGAAGATTGGATGGACAAATACGCCTACCTAATTGAAATTGGGAACGAACTTGCATCAATAGATCCAAAATACAAGATTGAAAGCAATATTATAAGAGGCTGTCAATCAAGAGTTTGGTTGCACCAGGATTTTATTGATGGCAAGATTATTTTTGAGGCTGAAAGCGATGCCCTGATCGTAAAGGGCTTGGTGGCATTGCTGTTAAGAATCTATTCAGGGCGTTCACCAAAAGAGATACTGGCCTCTGAACCACGTTTTATCGATGAAATTGGTTTGAGGCAGCACCTCTCCCCTACCCGTTCGAACGGTCTTCTGGCAATGGTGAAACAAATGAAACTTTATGCGATTGCCTACGAAAAAATAGCAGAAAGAAAATAACAAAATGGATCCAAGAATTGATCAAATCATCGAAAACCTCAAGGAGGTATTCGACCCTGAAATCCCTGTCAACATATACGATTTAGGATTAGTTTATAGTGTTGATATTGAAGGTGACGAAGCCAAAATATTGATGACCCTGACAGCACCAAATTGTCCAGCTGCAGATATGATTCTCGCCGATGTCGAGTATATGACAAAAAAAATTGAAGGGATTGAATCATGCAAAGTTGAAATTACCTTCGAACCTGCATGGGATAAGTCGATGATGTCGGAAGAGGCACGGTTGGAATTGGGATTTATGTAGATGCTTTCCCTTCCTGAAAAATACAGCATACAAATCAAGGAAAAAGCTCTTGCACTGGGGTTTGCAACCTGTGGGATCGCTGAAGCCAAATGTCTCGAAAATGAGCGGGAACATTTGCAAAATTGGCTTTCTGAAGGCATGAACGGTACGATGGGTTACATGGCCAATCATTTCGAAAAACGTCTAGATCCTGGAAAGCTTGAGGAGGGTGCTAAATCGGTAATTTCGGTACTTTTTAATTATTATCCTTTCCAAAAACAAACTGACCAGGCAGCACCCGTTATTTCAAAATACGCATACGGAAAAGACTACCATTTAACTGTAAAAGAAAAGCTTAATAATCTTTTAATATACATTCAGACACAGATTTCACCCTGTATCGGAAGGGCCTTTGTTGATTCTGCACCCGTACTTGAACGCCAGTGGGCCAAAGCCGCGGGTCTGGGCTGGACAGGGAAAAATTCACTCCTCATCACACAAAAGTTTGGGTCTTATGTATTTATTGGAGAATTGATTACAAGTTTAGATCTCACTTATGATCGTCCATTAGGAAAAGACCATTGCGGAAGTTGTACCCGTTGTATTGATGCCTGTCCCACCAAAGCCATAGTTGCCCCTCACAGAATAGATGCCAGGAAATGTATATCGTTCCATACAATTGAAAACAAAAACGAAATTCCTGTTGAAATTCAATCCAAACTTCAGAATCAGATTTTCGGTTGCGATATTTGTCAGGATGTATGTCCATGGAACCAAAAAATTATTCCTAATCATTGTGCTGATATTGAGCCTATTGAAGGATTACTTTACATGAATAAAAACGACTGGATGCAACTGGGAAAAACCGGATTTGGTAAAAAGTTCAAAGGCTCTTCATTTGAGCGGACCGGCTACGAGCGTATCATGCGAAACATAAGTTATCTGAAAGATTGATTTTTGATCCTATCTTTGCATACCGGAAACTATTATACCGGTTTCTCATAAATGCCTATTAAAGAATATATTTGGAAATCCCACGACGGACTTGATCTTTATGCTGTCGAATGGTCCACGGTCGGAAAGACAGAGGCTGTTGTGGCATTTGTTCACGGTCATGGCGATCACTGTCGTAGGTACGATGAATGGTTCGCTTCGATGAATACCCGGAATATTTCTGTAGTTGCACTTGATTATCGCGGTCATGGACAGTCAGAAGGAAAGCGTGGTTCAATCCGAAAATTTGATGACCTTTTAATGGACATTACCTTATTGCAACAAAAGGCAATGGCCCTTTATCCCGGGATTCCGGTTGTATTGTATGGGCATAGCCTCGGAGGTACAATTGTACTCAGCTATCTTTTAAAATCACCCTCCGTACCTTCACTGGCAATTGTGACTTCTCCATGGCTTAAGCTAAACCATCCACCAGGGAAGTTATTATCGTACGTCATAAAAGTCACCAATTTGATCTTACCTTACATAACTTTCTCCACAGGTTTGCATTCTGCTGATTTCTCAGATGTTGAGAGTTTTTCAAAAAAAAGGGACAAAGACCAATTCGTTCACAACCGGATCTCACCCCGACTTATGATGGAGGTCCAAAAGGAAGTTTCCTACATTTTTGACCATTTTTCTGCAATCAGTACCCCTCTTTTGCTGTTACAGGGAAGGGACGATAAAATTATGGATGGTGTGGCACCCCGTAAATTAAATGATAGTTTACCTGGTCAGGTCAATTATCGTGAATGGAAATATGCAGGCCACCAATTGCATTTTTCGGAAAGGAACAATGAAATAATGGATTATATTGTAGATTGGATTAAAACTGGTATATGATAAAGCTTAAAACCGAAGTCGATTTGCCACTTTTCAGGAAAAAGATGGGTTATCGTCATCAATCCATGATGATCGGTTCTTGCTTTGCCGAAAACATTGGAAATCAACTACAGGAACTTTGTTTACCTACGACAGTCAACCCCTTTGGAATCCTGTATAATCCGGTTTCAATTGCCAATGGCCTTACAATCCTTCTGGAGGGTAAGGAATTCACAAGTCGGGATCTGTTTTTCCATGAGAACTTATACCATAGTTTTGCTCATCACGGGAAGTTTTCACGTCCTGCTCATGATGAGATGCTGGATTTTATCAATTCCAAAGTTATTGAAGCTCGGGCGGTTTTAAAAGGTAGCAGCCATTTATTTATCACTTTTGGTACTTCCTGGGTTTTCAGGTTTAAGGAGACCGGTGAGGTCGTCTCTAACTGCCATAAACTTCCCGGAACTTTGTTCGACCACTACCGGTTGCAGGTTGCCCAAATTACTGAAATATGGGTTCCACTCCTCCATCAGTTGTTCGTCTTAAACCCCGACTTGCACATAGTTTTTACGGTTAGCCCGATCAGGCATCTAAAAGATGGAGTCCATGATAATCAACTCAGTAAATCGACATTGCTTCTTGCAGTTGATGAACTTTCCTCCTATTTCGGGGCTGATCATATTTCTTATTTCCCCTCTTATGAACTTTTGCTTGATGAATTGCGCGATTACAGGTATTATGCTTCTGATATGACCCACCCAAGTGATTTGGCAATCGAATTGATCAGGGAGAAATTGGAGACATCGTTTTTCGATCAGGAAGCAAAATTGATTTCATCGGAGTTGATCAAACTTGTACAGGCAAACAAACACAGATCGCAAAATCACAACAATATCGGTTTTCAGGGTTTTATAAAAAAACAAATTGAAATTGCACAACAGATTCAAAACAAATACCCTTTTATTGGCGTTGATAGTATATTAAAAAATCTGAGCGAAAAAATAAATATTTAATTCTCATTTAATAAAAATTTTGCTATTTTTAGCCACAGGTCAACTTCAAAAATTCGGAAATATTATTCACTGTAAAAAAGAATAAAATAAAATAAAGTTCGTATGAGCTATCTAAAATTCGACAAAAAGGAACTGGTAAACCTGGAATATTCCCTGCAACGCGAATTCCTGCGTACCAACCGTGCAGGAGCTTATTCTTCCTCGACAATTGCTATGTGCAACACCCGTAAATACCATGGTGTACTGATTGTGAAGCTTGATGAGCTTGACGGTGGCAAACATGTGCTGCTCTCCTCCCTTGACGAAACGGTCATCCAGCACAATGAAGAATTCAAACTTGGCATTCACAAATTTCCAGGTGAATTTTATGAGCCCAAAGGGCATAAATACATCAGGAACTATGAGAACGAAACGATTCCAAAACTGACTTATAGAGTTGGTGGCGTAATACTTACAAAAACAAGGTTGCTTGTTGAAAATACAAACCAGGTGATCATAAAATATACACTTGAAGAAGCCAATAGCCCCACAACATTGAGGTTCAAACCATTTCTGGCCTTTCGCAATGTCCACAATCTAAGCAAAGCCAACATGGTGGCAAACGGGAAATATACCAAAGTTAGAAACGGGATCAAGATGTGTTTGTATGAGGGATATCCTGAACTGCACATGCAATTTTCGAAAGATGTCGATTTTGTGCCCGTTCCCGATTGGTACCGCAACATCGAATACATCAAGGAACAGGCGAGGGGATACGAATATCAGGAAGATCTTTACGTACCTGGATATTTTGAGCTACCCATAAAAAAAGGCGAATCTGTATTTTTTTCTGCCTCGACTGAACTTTGTGACCCGTCAACGCTGAAAAAACATTATGAACTTGAAAAAACAAGGCGGATCCCACGCGACAGTTTTATCAATTGCCTGCTCAATTCTGCCCAGCAATTTATATGGGAATGGAAAGATGGCAAGGACATTATCGCCGGATTTCCATGGTACGACTCAATCCCAAGAGTAACCTTTTTAGCTTTACCCGGATTATTGCTAACGCAATCCAATATAGGTATATACGAACAAATCCTTAAAACAAATCTTAATCGGCTTAAAGATGGGTTATTGCCGAAATATGCAGGAGTAAACAGTGATTATGATGCAGCGGATGCGCCGTTGTTTGCATTTAAGGCGATTCAAGAGCTCAAACCTTATAAGGAAAAGAAAGACCTTTGGAAAACATATGGGCCATATTTAAAAGAGATTCTTTCCAACTTCAAAAAAGGCACAAGCTTCAATATCCATATGGAACCCAATGGCCTGATTTATGCGAAAAAGGAAGGAGTTGCCCTCACATGGATGGATGCCTATATCGGTGGGAAACCAGTAACTCCACGTGGTGGGTTGACAGTCGAGATCAACGCTCTTTGGTACAACGCTGTTTGTTTTGCACTTGAACTTGCCGAAGTGTCAAAAGATAAGGTATTTATAAGCGAATGGAGTTCTCTTCCAAAACTGATTGCCCAATCGTTCCTTGATGTTTTTTGGAACGATAAAATGGGTTATCTTGCTGATTTCGTTGATGGTACCTGCACAGATTGGTCGGTTAGACCAAATATGATCTTTGCAGCTAGCCTGGAATATTCGCCACTTTCCCGCGACCAGAAAAAACTGATCGTCAGCAAAGTCAGGAACGAACTTTTGACACCAAGGGGACTAAGGTCACTGGCACCTGTCGATCATAATTACAAGGGTGAATGTGTTGGCAGTCCTGACGCCCGGTCGGCAGCAGCCCATAATGGGAGTGTTTATCCGTTCCTGATCTATCCCTTTGTAAAAGCTTACCTTGATATTCATAAAGCGGGAGGGCTATCATTTGTTAAACAGGCTATGGCAGGTTTTGAAGAAGAGATGTCGGAACATTGTCTGGGTACTTTATCCGAAATTTATGAAGGGAATCCTCCCCACACTGCCAGAGGTGCCATATCAATGGCCTGGAATGTTGGAGGGGTATTAAGTGCAACTTCGTTTATCGAGAAATTCGGCGAATCGCTCTAAAAGGTTAAAAGAATTATCTCAACTTAGCTTATATAAGATGAAAGTTTTAATGTTTGGATGGGAGTTTCCCCCGCACATTAGTGGGGGTCTCGGAACGGCCAGTTACGGATTGACCAAAGGGCTGGCACAATTTGATGATGTTGAGGTATTGTTTGTCGTGCCTAAAGCGTATGGCGACGAAGATAATACGGCGGTAAAGCAGATTATCGGGGCAAGCGACGTGTCGATAACACAGAAAAAGATCGTCTTTAACAACTCTGAACGGAAATTCAATTCCTTGGAAGTTGAATCGAATCTTGTTCCCTACTCAGATCCGGAAGAATTCTGGAAATTGACAGAACAACGTGTTTCTTCGCAGACCCGTTTCATCCAGACCGATTCGGAAGGTAAAATTCCCTTCAGCGGGAAATATGGTGCCAATTTGCTCGACGAAATTGCCAATTACGCCATTGTCGCCGAGTTTATCGGCAAAGAATATGATTTTGACGTTATACATGCTCATGACTGGCTTGCTTATCCTGCAGGAATTGCAGCCAAAAGGGTAAGTGGAAAACCGTTGGTTATCCATGTTCATGCCACGGATTTTGACCGGAGCGGAGGAAGTGTCAATCCCAGGGTTTATTCGATCGAGCGTGAAGGGATGGAGATTGCCGATCAGATCATTACGGTCAGTAACCTTACCCGCAACATCGTGATCGAAAAGTACGGGATTGACCCATCGAAAGTTACAACCGTTTACAATGCTGTTGAGCCTGTGGAAAGACCTGAAAGTAAAGGTTCAGAAAGGGGAATTAAAGAAAAGATTGTGACCTTTTTAGGCAGGATCACCATGCAGAAAGGACCCGAATATTTTATCGAAGCTGCCTACCAGGTACTTAGGAGAACAGACAATGTTCATTTTGTGATGGCCGGAAGTGGTGATTTAATGGAAAAAATGATCCGGCGGGCAGCCCGTTTGGGTATTGCAGATAAATTCCACTTTACTGGTTTTCTTCACGGTGATGACGTATTTGATATGTTCCGCATGAGCGATGTATATGTAATGCCTTCTGTATCAGAACCTTTTGGGATATCCCCCCTTGAAGCAATGATGTCGGACGTTCCAACAATAATTTCTAAACAATCGGGCGTTGCAGAAATACTCACCCATGCTATAAAGGTTGACTTCTGGGATATCAATGCGACTGCAGATGCCATTTATGGAATATTAAAATATCCAGCCTTATCAAATATGTTCAAAAAGTTCGGTCGCGAAGAGGTGGATAGCCTCCAATGGAAACAATCTGCCGAACATGTTCGCGAAGTTTATTTAAAAGCATTAAGCAACTCAAATACAAAAGAGATATGAAATCAGTTTGCCTCAATTTTCAACTGCACCAACCGTTCCGGTACCGCAAGTACAGATTTTTCGATATTGGGAACGACGCCTACTACTACGATGATTTTGCAAACGAAACCTTCCTCCGTAAGGTAGCCGACCAATGTTATCTCCCTGCAAATAAGATCATTCTTGATCTTATACGTAAAAATAACGGTAAATTCAAGGTAACCTACTCATTGACCGGAGTAGTCATTGATCAGTTCAAATTGTACGCTCCCGAGGTGATCGATTCCTTTAAAGACCTCGCAGCGACCGGATGTGTTGAATTTTTATCTGAGACATTTACCAATTCCATGGTTTCGATGGCAGATGCCGAATTATTTGAATCTCAGGTAAAAGCACATGATGACCTCATAGAGGAACTATTCGGTGTTCGCCCCAGGGTTTTCAGGAATACCGAATTAATTTACTCGGATGAAATCGGTGACCTGGTTCAACGGATGGGCTTTGAGGCAATGATCACTGAGGGTGCAAAACATATTTTAGGATGGAAAAGCCCTAACTACCTGTATTGCAATGCATTAAATCCAAGATTAAAGGTATTGATGCGGAATTTCAGGTTCAGTGATGATCTATCTTTCCGGTTCTCCAATCAGGGATGGAGCGAATATCCACTTACCGCTGAAAAATATGCGGGATGGATGGCAAGTCTTCCTAAAGAAGAGGAGGTCGTAACTGTGTTTATTAATTATGACACCTTTGGACAGATTCAGAATAAAAATACCGGAATATTCGATTTTCTGAAAAAACTACCAGAAGCAATATTAAAAACAGGGGAACTGAAATTTTCCACCCCTTCCGAAGTTGTTAAAAAGCTTCAGCCTGTTTCTGCGATCCACGTACCTTATCCAATGTCGTGGGCAGATGAAGAACGTGACCTTTCTGCTTGGTTGGGCAACGAATTACAGAAAGAAGCTTTTGACAAGCTTTATCAGTTGAAAGACCGCATGAAAAATTGTACAGACAAAACAATGCTCAAGGATTGGGACTATCTCCAGACCAACGATCACTTGTATTATATGTGTACAAAATTCTTCAGTGATGGTGAAGTTCATAAATATTTCAATCCTTATAGTACTCCATATGAGGCGTTTATTAATTATATGAACGTATTAAGCGACTTTAAAATAAGGTTGAATGCTTTTGTTCCGGTAAGTGTTAAAGATGAAGAAATTGCACACCTTAAAGAACTTGTTACTGTAAATTCGAAAAAGCTTGAAATAACGGAGAAGGAACTCAAAAAGGTCAAAAAAGAGATGGCAGCTACAAAGCTGACCCAAAATAAATTGGCCACCCCATTGAAAGCTGAAGCTACAGGTCCTGCAAAAAAGGCTGCGATATCTGCAAAAGTGGAAGCCGCAACACCTGTTAAAAAGGCCGCAGCCAAAATAGCTCCTAAAAAGCTGTAGTTTGAATTTCAATTTCTTATAATTAAAAAAGGCTGTCTTAAAAGACAGCCTTTTTTAATTATAAGCTGAAAAACAGGATATGTTTTAGCATATCCTATTTTTTACTTTATTCGATTGTTGCCATCAGCGTGTTTTTGGGAATCCGGTCACCTTTTGCAACTTCAATGGTTTTGATCACTCCATCATGAGGCATAGTAACCCTTGTGTACATCTTCATTGCGTCCAATACGAGGATGACTTCGCCAGCCTTTAAACTTTGACCTGGCTTTGCGAAAACATCGACGATCGAACCCGGAATAAAAGAACGGATTTCATTTGGATCGAGCCGCTGCCATTTTTTTCTGTTATCAAATTTCTTGGTAGTTAATGTGAGATACTTGGCACTATTAACAACAAAAACCTGATAATTTGAATCGTTATCTTTCATATTTGAAATATTATTGATCAGAATGGTGGAATACCATGTTTTTTCGAAGGCCGGGTATCTACCTTACTACCTGAGACTTCCAGCGAATGGATAAGCCTTGCACGTGTTTCTGATGGTTCAATAACCTCATCGATGTAACCCTTCGATGCAGCTACGAACGGATTGGCAAATTTATCCTTGTATTCCTGAATTTTTTGTTTGCGCATTTCTGCCGGATTTTCTGCTTCATCAATTTCTTTTTTGAATACAATATTGGCAGCACCTTCAGGTCCCATTACGGCAATTTCGGCAGTTGGCCATGCAAATACAAAGTCAGCTCCAAGATGGCGCGAATTCATTGCAATATAACCTCCTCCATACGCTTTACGGATAATGACAGTTACTTTTGGAACAGTAGCTTCGCTATATGCATAAAGTAGTTTTGCTCCATGCCTGATCACACCGGCATGTTCCTGATCGACTCCAGGTAAATAGCCCGGCATATCCTCAAGTGTTACGATTGGAATATTAAATGCATCGCAATAGCGGATAAAGCGTGCGGCTTTATCGGAGCTGTCGCAGTCGAGAACCCCTGCAAGATACATGGGTTGATTCGCAACAAAACCAATCGTATTGCCTTGAATCCTACCAAATCCAATTACGATATTGCGAGCAAAATATTCCATGATCTCGAAAAAGTCTGAACCATCTGTAACGGCCTTGATAATATCGCGAATATCATAGGGATGATGGGGATCGGATGGGACAATTTCTTCAATGCTTTTCTTCAATAAAGGTTCCTGAACTGGAAATTTCAGGGCTTTTTCGGAATTGTTCCAGGGAATGAATGTGATCAGTTTCTTGATCTGTTCGAAGCATTCATCCTCGCTTTTTGCAAAGAAATGCGCATTTCCTGTTATCTCACTGTGAACCATCGCCCCGCCTAATTCTTCCATGGTGATTTCTTCCCCAAGAACCGTTTTGATCACACCAGGACCGGTAATGAACATTTTGGAGATATTTTCAACAACAAATACGAAGTCAGTAAGAGCCGGTGAATAAACCGCCCCCCCGGCACATGGTCCCAGTATTACCGATATCTGAGGAATTACACCTGATGCGTTTGTATTGCGATAAAAAATCTCCCCATATCCTGCTAAAGAGTTAACCCCCTCCTGAATACGGGCTCCACCTGAATCATTGATACCGATCAAAGGGACACGCATCTTCAGGGCATGATCCATGATTTTGGTAATCTTACGCGCATGCATCAGTCCAAGAGATCCACCTGCAACAGTAAAATCCTGTGCGTAAATGGCAACAGGCTGATTGTACATTGTTCCGGTTCCAATAATTACACCATCACCATGCAATACCTTGTTCTCCATATTGAAATCACGTCCGGTGTGTTCAACAAAGAGATCGTACTCGTGAAAAGAATTTTCGTCCAGAATGGCTTTTATCCTTTCGCGGGCAGTCTTTTTACCCATAGCCACCTGCTTTTCGATGGCAGCTTCGCCACCTCCCTGCTGGGCCTCCTTTTTTCTTTTCCGGAGGTCAAGGATGTTTCTTTTAAATGACATAAGTGTGTTTTAAATTACTAATTCTCGTTTGTTTAAAAAACAAATACTGTTTGTTTGAAAAATATTGCGGCAAAAATACAACAATTTATAAGCATTTGTAACCAGGCCCAAAATAATAATTCACTAATCGTTTATAGATCAAAGAATAGACTATTTAGGTAAAATATTCCAATTACTTGGATGCCCACCTGTATAAGCCAATTGCAATCAGGGAATAAACGATATTGGGAAGCCAAACTGCCAACAATGTATTAAATCCGACCTTAATGGCAAAAATAGTCGAGACCTGCATAAACATGATGTACGAAAAACTTAACAACAAACCAAGGCCCAGATGTAGCCCCATTCCGCCACGCATACGACGGGAAGCAAGCGACACCCCGATCACCGATAAAATAAAGGTACTTATTGGCCCTGCAGTCCGCCTATATTTTTCCTGTTCATACCGTACCACATTGTCAACACCACGAAGCTTCAAATCTGCAATATAACTATTGATCTGCCAGTAATCCATGGTCTCCTCCTTACTATTTTGTTGACCGAATTCGGCAGGCAACATCCTTAATGTCGTATCGATAGCCGCTCCGGTTTTTATAATTTCCTGTGGGCCCCGCATATCCCTTATGTAATAATTCTGGATCACCCATTTTTTCTTTTCTCGGTCCCATTTGATACTTTCAGCTATTAGCTTCGATACCAGCCGTTTATCCTCAAACTGGTCGATTGAGAACCGGTATCCTACATCCAAACGGTTGTTATAGCTCTGCATATAAACAAAGAGTCCCGGCTCTAACTGACGGTGAATATTCCGCTCGTTATTTACAAATTCATTTTTGATATAGGTATTCCTGAAATTCACACGCGAATCGGTTGCCGCAGGTATTACAAAATTCCCCAAAATCCATGACATCAAAGCGATAATTCCCGATGCGATCATGTAGGGACGCATTAAACGTTTGTAC
The DNA here is from genome assembly GCA_037128295.1 of Mariniphaga sp. Lineage (GTDB taxonomy): Bacteria > Bacteroidota > Bacteroidia > Bacteroidales > Prolixibacteraceae > JAAFHB01. Next base: position 26,589 of record JBAXWR010000003.1, on the reverse strand, counting down.
GAGACCCCGCTGGCAAGAATGGCAATGATCTCAGAGTTATAAGCCATCTTGCTTGTAAAGTAAATCACAGCAATAAAAGTGAATAAGGCACTGAAAAGGTTTGCAAAATAGGGGATAAAATTCAGGTAGTAGTCTATCGCTATAGCCTTCAGGGGAACATTCTTGCTGATGAAATCATCGATGTTTTCAGAAATATCAAAAATTATTGATATACTGATTATCAATGCAATAGCAAGAAAGAAGGTTTCCAGATACTTCTTAATAATATAGGTGTCAATCCTTTTAATATACTTTTTGAACATTCCCTTCAGTTTATTTTGTATATAAAGCAATTATTATAATCTCCTTCCGATTTTTGTAACCATGTTGTCCTTCCACTCGCTGAAGGTTCCTGCCAGGATATGTCCACGCGCCTCTCCTACCAGCCAAAGATAAAATGCCAGGTTATGAATACTTCCAATCTGAGCCCCCAACATCTCCTTTGAATGAAAGAGATGGCGCAAATAGGCTTTGGAATACTGATGATCGATAAAAGATGTGCCATTTGAATCAATAGGTGAAAAATCATCCTTCCATTTGCTATTCTTGATATTGATGATTCCTTCACTTGTGAATAACATTCCATTCCGTCCGTTCCGTGTTGGCATTACACAATCAAACAAATCGATTCCCCTGTCAATTCCTTCAAGGATATTGACAGGATTCCCAACACCCATCAGGTATCTTGGTTTATCCTCAGGTAATACGTTATTGACCACTTCGATCATTGAATACATATCCTCCTCCTTCTCTCCGACTGAAAGCCCTCCTATTGCATATCCATCACAGTTGAAGGTAGCCACATGTTCAGCAGCCTTAATTCGCAAATCAGGATAAATACAACCCTGTACAATTGGAAACAAGGATTGAGCATAGCCATATTTTGGTTCAGTTTCATTAAACCGGGTTACACATCTTGCAAGCCAGCGTTGAGTAAGCTCAAGTGATTTTTTGGCATAATCATAATCGGCATCGCCCGGGGTACATTCATCAAAAGCCATAATAATGTCGGCACCAATCGAACGCTGAATGTCCATCACATTTTCAGGGGTAAAGAGATGCCTTGAACCATCGATGTGTGATTGGAACCTGGCACCTTCCTCCGAAAGTTTACGGATTGCCCCAAGGGAGAATACCTGAAAGCCACCACTATCGGTTAAAATTGGTTTGTCCCAACTATTGAATTTATGGAGCCCACCTGCCTTTTCAATAATATCAATACCAGGTCGTAGGTATAAATGGTAAGTATTACCAAGAATAATCTGAGCTTTAATATCCTCTTTCAAATCTTTGAAATGGATGCCTTTTACGGATCCCGCTGTTCCCACAGGCATAAATATCGGTGTATCTATCACGCCATGAGCCGTTTCCAATTTTCCTGCCCGTGCTTTGGATAAAGGGGCTGTGTTTTGCAGTTCAAATTTCATTTTCAAAATTTCGCCTTGCAAAGATAGTTATATTAGAAGAATATCCTGAAAAGTGAAAAAAACAGAAAAAAATAGAGAAGTTTAAATGCCAATGTGTAATTTTGGCACTTTTCGTTAGAGATATTATGATTGAAATAAGCGGATTTTCATTTGGTGTTCCTGAATTCTGGTTGCTCATAGCTTTTGGTACTACATTTCTTGTGCAGTTTTTTTATCAGGTTTTGGTCATTACCTTCACATTAAGCGGCAAAAAAAAAGGTAATCAAGAGAATAACCCTTCAATTTCAATTATTGTTACATCAAGGAATTATGAGGAAAATCTTCGCTCCCTGATCCCATCCCTTCTTGAACAGGATTATCCCGACTTTGAGGTTGTTGTTGTGGACGATTGTTCTTCTGATGGCAGTGAATGGTACCTCACTGAGCTTAAACTACAGACGTCTAAGCTAAAAACAAGCCGCATCCTTCAGGAAACTGATTTCCCGAATGCACTTGCAATAACAATCGGGATTAGAGCCGCCACCAAGGATTGGCTTGTGTTTTTAAATCCACTCTGCAGTGTGAAAGGAAAAGATTGGCTTCGAACCTATACACGAAGCATACAACCTGAAACAGAAGCGATTATTGGCTTTGTAAAATATACGAATGTAACAGGATCAATGAAGAAATTTTTCAGGTACGAAAATTTCGATTCATTTTTCCTCTATGGATCAGCTAGTTATCTTGGATTACCGATGCCTGTTACTGATATGAACATCGCCTATAAACGTGAAGAGTTCCTGAAGAGAAGAGGTTTTGCTGCGGTATTGGATACCCCATTTAGTGAAAATGAGTTATATCTCAATAAAATATCCAACAGGAAGAATACTGTTTACCTTCTTGATCCGGAAAGTGCCTTGTATTTTGACGGGGAAATGGATTGGTACGATGGGATCAACTACAAAAAGAAGCAATTGCTTCTGAGGAGAAAGTTTTCTATGGGACAAAGTATTTTTCTATGGATCAATACAATCAGCCGGCTGATATTCGATATTTCGATGGTTGCCCTTCTTGTCCTTTCACCCTGGCGCCTTTGGGTTGCTGCAACATGGTTGTTTAAAATCGTTCATGAATTAGTTTGGGGAATTGTCGGGATGAAGCGCCTCAAAGAGAAAAACCTCTTTCCAGGCCTTGTACTTCTCCGTTCCGTTCTTCCACTAATTAACGGTATATTAATCTTGAATCAGTTTATTACCGGATCGAAGCGAAAATGGAAATAAGTCCAAATCTTTCTGAAAATGCCCGACATGATTTCGAATTGGTATTAGCGGCCCGTTCTGGAAACGAAAAAGCATTTGCACAACTTATGAAGCGGTATAAAGATGCAATTTATTTTATGCTGCTCAAAATGGTTTATAACAAGGAAGATGCTGAAGATCTGGCTATTGAGGCTTTTGGAAAAGCATTTACGAATATCAGCCAATATGAACCTCAGTTTGCTTTCAGCACATGGTTATTCAGAATAGCTTCCAATAATGCAATCGATCATATGCGAAAGAAACGGGTTAATACAGTTCCCCTTGAACCTTCAACGAGTCGTGATTCGCATACAAGTATCGATTACAATTACAATGTGGCGTCGGAAGCTGATAACCCGGAAGACTCATTCATAAAGACCCAAAATGCGAAAGTCCTGCACAAAGCCGTCTCATTGCTCAAACCGCGGTACCGAACATTGCTTGAGCTCCGCTACTTTAAGGAATATTCCTATTCCGAAATTGCTGAAGAGCTTGACCTTCCGTTGGGAACGGTAAAGGTACAGTTGTTCCGCTCGCGTGAAATGCTTCTCGAAATCATCAAAAAGACCGAAATAACTGATTGATATGGAGATCATTAAAAAATATTTTCAAAATTTGGGACCCGGGCAGGTCACCCAATTTGAAAAATTGGGGCCGCTTGTTAACGAATGGAACGAGAAGATCAATGTCATTTCACGAAAAGACATTGAGTCGTTATACGAAAAGCATATCTTACATTCACTGTCAATCGCTAAAATCATCAATTTCAGACCTGGAAGTGTCATTCTGGATGTTGGGACAGGCGGCGGTTTCCCCGGAATTCCTCTTGCCATTTTATTCCCTGCCTGCCATTTCGTTCTGATCGATTCAATCGGAAAAAAAATTAAAGTTGTACAGGACATTGCCGAAAAACTGGGGCTCACCAACGTAACAGCCATCCAAATAAGGGTTGAAGAGGTCAAAGAAACATTCGATTTTGTTGTTTCGAGGGCAGTCACTGCGTTCCCCGACTTTGTAGGAATGGTCAGAAAAAACATTGCCAAAACCCAGAAAAACTCCCGTCCCAACGGAATCATTTATTTGAAAGGCGGTGATTTTCAGGAAGAAATCAAATCCTTCAAACAACTTGTTGAGGTAACCGAATTAAAATTGTTCTTTGATGAACCGTACTTTGAAACCAAGAAAATCGTCTATCTGCCTGTAAATAAATAAAAAATGAAAATTAATTCATAGTAAATCATTTTTTATTTGCCGTAAACGAAAAAAGAGTTATTTTTGCACTCCAAATTACGAAAGAAATAGTTTAAATTAATAAAAATATTTTCCGAGATGAAAAGAACATTTCAACCATCGAACAGAAAGAGGAAAAACAAACATGGGTTCCGTGAAAGAATGGCAACAGCAAACGGACGCAAAGTTTTAAAAGCACGCCGTGCAAAAGGACGCAAAAAACTGACCGTTTCCGACGAGCCTCAGCATAAAAGATAATAAGTTGTGATTCAACAATTTCATACAAAAGGTAAAGGACATAGTTCTTTACCTTTTGTGTTTATCGCCTTTTAATCTCTACAGATGAACAATTCCATCTTATCTTTATTTCAAACTACAGGAATAGCACCCCGACTCTTCGACATTGCAGAACGGGTATTGTCGAATGAACGGATAAACAGGAGTGATGGTATTACCTTGTTTGAAGAGGGAAGCCTGCCATACCTTTCCCTGCTGGCAGAATCTGTTTCACAGCGGTTTAGTAACAACCACATCTATTTCAACCGGAATTTCCACATCGAACCTACCAACATCTGTGTCAACCATTGTGCATTTTGCTCCTATCGCCGGAAGAAAGACGAAACAGGTTGCTGGGAATTCAGTATAAATGACATTGTAGAAAAGGTTGCATCCTACAAAAATAACGGGGCGACCGAAGTCCATATAGTGGGTGGTGTACACCCCGACCGTGACGTTTACTTTTATTCCGATCTTCTCGTTGCCATAAAAGATGCAGATCCAACGCTACATATTAAAGCATTCACCGCTGTTGAGATCGATGCTATGTGCAAACAAGCAGGAATGACAATCGAAAACGGGTTAAAATTGCTGAAAGAATCAGGCCTTGGATCGATGCCAGGCGGCGGCGCCGAAATTTTCGATGAAAAACTTCGGCAGAAGATCTGTCCCGATAAAACAGGCTCCACAGAATGGCTCCATATCCACAAAGCTGCCCATGAACTTTCGATTCCTACCAACGCCACAATGTTGTATGGCCTTATCGAAAACTACGGGCACCGGATCGACCATTTGGAACGGTTGCGCAACCTCCAGGATGAAACGAATGGGTTTAATTGCTTTATTCCACTGAAATTCAAGCATTACAATAATCTATTTTCCCATATCAAAGAAACAACAACGGTTGAAGATTTAAAAAATTATGCCGTTTCTAGGATTTTCCTCGATAACATCCCCCATTTGAAAGCTTACTGGCCCATGATGGGAAAACAGGTAGCACAGATTTCGTTGACTTTTGGTGTCGATGACCTTGATGGAACAATTGAAGATTCGACAAAAATCTATTCAATGGCAGGGTCTGCAGAGCAAAACCCTACGGCTTCAACGGAGGAACTGATCGCTATGATTAAAGGGGTTGGTAAAATACCGGCAGAACGTGATACTGTTTACAATATTATCAATGTTCACTGATGTAAAAATAATAAAGCACGCCACAATTTTTTCTTTGGAAGTTTACGATTAATTTTGCAACCCGAGGTAAAATCATTGAAACATCGTCTATGCCGCTAAAAGAATTTCTTAAAAGTAAAATCTTTCTCAAACATTTTGGGTTGGCTGTTGTATTAACGCTAGTATTAATCTGGTTTACAATGATTATGCTCTCGTTTTACACCAATAAGGGTGAAAGCTTCCCTACTCCCGATTTCAAGGGCTTGTCAATCGGGCAGGTCGAAAATCTGTCGAACAAAAATGATTTCCGTTTTGAAATCGAAGATTCCGTTTTTCGCAAGGATGTGCAGCCCGGGATTATCGTTTTCCAGAATCCTGAAGCAGGCCACAAAATAAAACCCAACAGGCTTATATATTTAACATTGGCATCTGTATTGCCTGAACAGGTTGAAGTTCCGAAAGTCACTGATGTTTCAATACGTCAGGCGAGGGTACTGCTCGACTCCAAAGGATTTGCATTGGGGAATGTCGAATTCAAGCCATCCGAATTTGATGACCTTGTCCTGGAGCAAAAATACAAGGGCCGTTCAATTGAACCTGGCACCAAATTGGGAAACGGTGAAACGATCGACCTTGTGGTTGGGAAAAATTTAGCCGGAGGCGAAACATTGATTCCTGACCTTACAGGATATACATTTTCCATTGCACGGGCAATCTTAAAAAGCAAATCGCTTTCAATTGGTTCGGCTGTTTATGATCCTTCGGTCCATTCAAAAGAGGATACCCTCAATGCCGTGATCTGGAAACAACTGCCATTGCCCGACTCCACAAACTTTGTGAAACCCGGAATATCGGTTGACATCTGGCTGCAATTGAAACGAGCAACCCCATAAATAGAAAAAATAAAGAATTAGAACCTTATTAATGAGTTATTTAGCACCGATTGAGGATGATCCTGACGAATTGGAGGATATTGATGACGGTTCTGGTCAGTTTGTACATTACAGGTTTGTAGCCGATCCTGGCCAGGGATTGTTGCGCATCGACAAGTTCCTGACAAACAAAATTGAAGGTACTTCACGAAACCGGATCCAAATGGCAGCCGATGCAGGAAGCATTCTGGTAAACGGTGTTCCTGTCAAATCAAATTACAAGATCAAGCCAGGTGAAGAGGTGACCATCATGATGGATTATCCGCGCCGTGAACTGAAAATTACACCAGAGGATATTCCACTTAACGTGGTCTATGAGGACGAAGAGTTGATGGTGATCAATAAACCTGCCGGGCTCGTAGTCCATCCCGGGCACGGAAACTACAGCGGAACTCTGGTTAATGGATTGGTTTACAGATACAAAGATCTTGAATTGTATGGAGGAAACGATCCCCGGCCAGGACTTGTTCACCGGATCGACAAGAATACTTCAGGATTAATTGTGATTGCTAAGACCGAATTGGCCAAAATCAACCTTGCCCTTCAGTTCTTCAACAAGACAACCAAACGGAAGTATGTAGCCTTGGTTTGGGGAAACCTGTCGTCGGAGGAAGGGACAATTGAGGGTAATATCGGGAGGAGTACAAAAAACCGTCAGGTATATGCCGTCTATCCTGAAGGTGATCACGGCAAAACTGCGATTACCCATTATCGGGTCCTCGAACGGCTGGGGTATGTCAACCTTGTGGAATGCGTCCTGGAAACCGGACGTACACACCAGATCAGGGTCCATATGAAATACATTGGCCACCCGCTGTTTAATGATGATGCTTACGGTGGAAATGCCATTCTGAAAGGTACAACTTACGCAAAATACAAACAGTTTGTCGAAAATTGTTTCGCTTTGATGCCGGGACAGGCACTTCATGCCAAAATACTGGGGTTTGTCCACCCGGTAACCAAAGAGGAGATGATTTTCGATTCCGAACTCCCCGAAAATTTCACGCAAGTGATCGATAAGTGGCGTAACTATATATCAAACAGAGATCTAGAATAACAAAATATGAACACAAAAAAGAATATTGCCGTTGTCGCCGGTGGTGACTCATCAGAATATGTTATTTCGGTAAAAAGTGGCGCCAATGTATTGCGTGCCATCAATACTGAGTTGTTTACACCATGGTTGATCAGGATCAAAGGTGAAGAATGGGTCGTTCTTGATGGGGAATCCATACTTTCCACCATTGACAAAGCCGATTTTTCGTTCAATCTTGATGGTCAGAAAATAAAATTCGATTATGCCTATATCATTATCCACGGCACCCCCGGTGAAGATGGCCTGCTGCAAGGATATTTTGAAATGGTGAATATACCATACTCCTCAAGCAATGTTCAGGCATCTGCCCTTACTTTTAATAAATTCTTCTGTAACAATTATTTACGAAGCTTCGGTATCCAGATGGCCCAATCTGTGCGACTTCTAGAAGGTGAAAAATACAGCGCTGCCGGGATCGTTGAATCATTGGGACTTCCTTTGTTTGTGAAACCAAGTGCAGGTGGATCAAGTTTTGGGGTTACCAAAGTGAAAAAGGGAGAAGACCTTGTGGAAGCTGTAAACAAAGCACTTGATGAAAGCCCGGAAGCTATTATCGAACAATTCATTGCCGGACAGGAATTTACCTGTGGCGTAGTTAAAATTGGCGAACTGAAATTGGTTTTTCCGGTTACAGAGGTAATTCCCAAGAATGAATTTTTCAATTACGAAGCGAAATATATACCAGGAATGGCCGATGAAATTACCCCTGCACGGATATCGGAAGAGCTGACACGTAAAATTCAGACAATTTCATCACAAATCTACGACTTGTGTAATTGCAATGGAATAGTCCGGATTGATTATATCCTCAACGGCGATACCTTTTATTTTCTGGAGGTCAATACCGTTCCCGGGATGACCGAAACCAGTTTTATCCCGCAGCAGATAAAAGCAATGGGACTCAAGCTCACCGACCTGTTAACTGACATCATAACATCAGGACTAAAGGAATAGTTCGTTAATGCATTAAATATCTACATGTTATGTTGATTTAGCTTTATGAACAAATTGTTCATAAAGTCGTTTATAACCCTGTTCAAAATATGGGATAACCAGCCAATTGGTTGAATAGGCAAACGGTAGAGGCTGTCAGGCCATACTGGCCGAAATAAAATCCAAAATTGAATGGTATTTTTGAGGGAATTTGAAACAACTGCCCAATTTGGATGGTAATGTTTCGTATTCCTATTATTAATTTATTATATTATTATATATCAAATAGTTACGGATTGAACCGTAAGAAATCGAAATATTATGCCAGCCGAAACAAATAATAATTTCCGGAACAAGACAAAGCCCAAAATGACCATTGAGCAATTGAATGCCCAATATGGAAAGATACCGCCACAGGCACCCGAAGTAGAAGAGGCCGTGCTAGGTGCATTAATGCTTGAACGGGATGCTTATATTGCTGTGGCAGACATTCTGAAAGCAGAATCGTTTTATAAGGAAGAGCATCAGAAAATCTTCAAGGTGATCCAGCACCTCTTTTCAAACGAAAAACCGGTTGACCTGTTGATGGTTACCCAGGAGTTAAAAAACCGGCAGGAACTCGATGTGGTTGGTGGTCCGATTTACATTACCCAACTGACAAGCAGGGTTGCTTCGGCTGCCCATATTGATTTTCATGCAAGGATTATTGCCCAGAAATTCATACAGCGCGAATTGATCAGGATCTCCTCCGAAATCCAGGTAAAATCGTACGATGATTCAATGGAACTTGACGATTTGATCGACTATGCTGAATCCTCACTTTTTAAAGTCACGGAAGGGAATATCTCAAAAGAGTCGCAGCCAATTAAACCGTTACTCCGCCTGGCTATTGAGCGGATCGAAGAAAATGCCAAAAAACCTGATGGATTAAGCGGTATTGCATCAGGGTTCTCGAAACTAGATAAAATTACTTCTGGGTGGCAAAATACCGATTTAATGATTATTGCAGCACGCCCTGCCATGGGTAAGACAGCATTCGTCCTTTCGATGGCTCGGAATATGGCGGTACTTAAACAGGTTCCGGTTGCGGTATTCTCACTTGAGATGTCCTCTCTACAGTTGGTCAACAGGTTAATCGCCGCAGAAACCGAGTTGGGATCTGAAAAAATAAAAAGCGGCAAGCTCGAAGATTGGGAATGGGAACTGTTCAACCGCAGGATCAAAAACCTGGAAAACGCCCCATTATATATTGATGATACCCCTGCACTTTCGGTTTTTGAATTCAGGGCCAAATGCCGGAGGCTTAAAATGCAATATGATATAGGAATAGTGATTGTTGACTACCTTCAGTTGATGACTGCCGGTACCGATGTCAAAGGAAACCGCGAACAGGAGGTAAGTACGATTTCGCGAAACCTCAAAGCGATTGCCAAAGAGATCAATGTTCCGATTATTGCGCTTTCGCAGTTGAACCGTTCGGTAGAATCGCGTGACGGGAAACGCCCACAGCTTTCCGATTTGCGCGAATCGGGTGCAATTGAGCAGGATGCCGATATGGTTATGTTTATACACAGACCTGAATATTACGGTATTACTCAGGATACAGATGGAAATTCATTAATTGGGGTGGCAGAAATCATCATTGCCAAACATCGTAACGGCTCGGTTGGAGATGTCCAGCTCGCATTTAAAGCTTCACTTGCAAGGTTCAGTGATATTGATGAGGTTACAATGGGATCAATGCCAGACGACCTTGGTGAAGGGAAAAAAGCAGTCTTCAGTTCAAAGATGAATGTCGAATACACCCCATCTGGACCTGACTTTAGCCAAAATAGTTTTAAACCATCAGGAAACCGTATAGCAGAAGGGGAACCCTTTTAAGGTTTGGGGATGGTATCCCTATTCCTTAAAATAGACCCTTTTGACACGTTGCCCTACAGAAGTCAGTACTTCGTAAGAAATTGTCCCTAATGCGGTAGCAACTTCACTGACGGGTAAATCGTCACCAAAAATTATTGCGCGGTCGCCTTCGCGTGCATTGGTTCCGGTAACGTCAACCATGCACATGTCCATACAGATTGTTCCGGTTATCGGTGCTTTGCAGCCATTAATCAAAACCGTTCCGGCCCCATTGCTTAACCGGCGATTGAGCCCATCGGCATATCCGATCGGTAAAATTGCAATCTGCATTTCTTTATATGCAATACCCTTCCTTCCATAACCAATTGTCTCACCTGTGGCCACATCCCTTATTTGGGAAATCGTGGTTTTTAGGGTCGCCACGTTGCGCAATTCTTTCTGAAAATTAGGGCTTACTCCATAAAGGCCGATCCCAAGCCTTACCATGTCGAGTTCCATTTCAGGGAAACGCTCAATCCCCGAAGAATTTAAAATATGCCTTAAAATCTTATAATCAAAAACTTGGGTGAAGATTTCACACCAGGATAAAAACTTCCCAAATTGCTGTTGGGTGAATGGATCGTTTCCCGGATCATCGCTCACCGCGAGATGCGAAAAAATTGACCGGACAAACATGGTATCGCTCATTTTGATATAATCAGCCACTCGCCGCATTTCATCAGGGTTATCAAATCCGAGCCTTTTCATACCGGTATCCAGTTTCAGGTGGACCGGAAAATTATTCACGGCACTTCTCCTTAAAGCCTCATCAAATTTCCTGAGCAATTCGAAACGATAGATATTGGGTTCGAGGCGGTTATCGATCATAGCCCCAAAACTGTGCTCCTCTGGATTCATCACCACAATAGGCACTTCGACCCCACTGTTCCGAAGCTCTACCCCTTCGTCGGCAATCGCCACCGCCAAATAATCAATTCGTCTGTACTGCAATATCTTAGCCACTTCAATAGAACCTGTCCCATATGAAAATGCCTTTACCATCGCCATTACTCTCGTCGTTGGATTCAACTTCTGCCGATAAAAATTAAGATTATGGACCATTGCATCCAAATCAATTTCCATAACAGTCTGATGAGCTTTCTCCTGCAATAAGTCCGAAATCCGGTCAAAACGGAATGTCCTTGCCCCTTTTAAAAGCACCACCTCCTGATTAAAATCACGCTCTTTAAAATGGAGTATAAACTCGTCGCACGACGGAAAAAACTGTTTTTCGGAAATCCCAAAAAGATTTGCAAACCTGCTGATCTCACTTCCAATCCCGATCAACCGATTGATATGTCGAAGTTGTACATAATCGGCAATTTCACGATAAAGCTTTTCTGGGTTCTCTCCCGATTGAAGAATATCGGACAGGATGACCGTACATTTCTTTTTGCGGTTTTCCGATTGCTGTTCAATAAAATCGAGGGCATTGATCAAAGAGGCGGTGTCGGAGTTGTAGGTATCGTTGATTAAAATACATCCGTTTATCCCCTTCTTCATCTCAAGCCGCATAGCTATTGGAGAAACCTTTGAAAAAAGATCTTTATATAAATCTGTATCACAATTAGTTGCAATAAGGTAAGCCCAACAATGAATGGCATTTTCGATACTTGCATCATCGGTAAACGGAATTATTATTGAAATGTTGGTTGAGTTATAAACACCCTGCATCAAAGTAGAGTCGGAACTTTTTATCCGGTCCGTAATCAGTAAATCTGAATCCTTGTCACTGAAAGACCACCTAAACAATCGGGGGCTTTTATTAAACGCGGTATTCCCTATTGCCTGGTCCACCAAATCAAAATCCTTACAATAGATGATCAATGAGCAGTTAACAAATAATTTAACTTTTTCGGAAACCAACTCTTCCACTGAGGAGAAGTTTTCGAGATGAGCCTTTCCAAGATGGGTAAAGATACCATGGTCAGGAGCCAATATCGCTTCAAGCTTATCCATTTCCCCAGGCTTTGAAATCCCTGCTTCAAAGATTGCCAGATCGAACCGGTTATCCATTAACCAGACTGAAAGAGGGTTTCCGATTTGGGAATTGTAACTGCGGGGGCTGCGAACAATTTTAAATAATGGGCTCAACAATTCACTCAGCCACTCCTTTACAATCGTCTTTCCGTTGCTTCCTGTAATTCCCACCACCGGATAGGTAAATCGGTGACGATGAAAGGCTGCGAGGGCTTGAAGGGCAATCAGTGAGTTTTTGACAATAATAAAATTCAAGCCGGATTTGAGTTGGATAGTTGAGGGAATTTTCTCAACCATGAATGAGCAAACCTCTTTGTCAATGGCATCCTGAATAAAATTGTGCCCATCGTTACGGTCACTTTTTAGGGCAAAAAAAAGTGTTTCTTTTCCTGAAAGGATGGTACGGCTATCAAAAGACAAGAAACGGATAATTCGATCGGGGGTGATTTCTATACCGGTCATTTCTCCATTAACGATGGTACAAATCTCACCTGGTGAATAAGTCATAAGTTGGCTCTCATTACATCGTAATAACATTCGCGGCAAAGTGGTTCATAAATGTCCTTTTCACCCAGCACAACCAATTTTTCGAGGTCCGAAAACCGGTGGCTGAAATGGGCAAGGTTTCCACATCGCATACAGATTGCATGTACTTTGGTTACATATTCGGCACAGGCCATCAGACCGGGCATGGGTCCAAAAGGCTGACCCCTGAAATCCATGTCAAGTCCGGCAACGATGACACGAATCCCCATATCAGCTAGTTTATTGCATACATCGATCAACCCAATGTCGAAGAACTGGGCTTCATCAATTCCAACAACGTCAACATTACCGGATAAAAGTAGTATTGTAGCTGAATTGTCAATTGCAGTTGAGCGAATGGATTTTTCATCATGCGAAACAACCTCAGTAGCCGAATATCTCACGTCGATACCGGGTTTAAATATCTCCACTTTTTGGCGTGCAATCTCGGCACGACGCAAACGACGGATCAACTCCTCAGTTTTCCCTGAAAACATTGACCCGACAACTACTTCGATCCATCCGCGTTTGCGGCTATTGGGCAGATTACTTTCGATAAACATAGAGCAAAAATAACCAAATTTTCAATTCTGAACCATTAGTAGTGATTCCTTATTCCGGGCTGGGTTATTAATTTGTTTTGTGTATTTTTACTAACGAAAAAAGTAGAACGATGGAAGCAAAAAAAATACTTGGTCTGATCAAAGACGATATTGCACATTTAGAGGAAATTACACATGAATTTAACGTTGAGAAACTCCCCTCGGCCGATGATGTGGATTTGGCCATCATCAGGGCAAAGGCATTATTAACAGAACTTGAAATGTTGCAAAAATTACCTTTACCAAAAAATCAGGAACCCTTCATGGTACAACATGTTGATATTTCTGATTTTAAGCAATTGACACCTGTTGATCTTACAACAATGCCTATTGAATTGCATGAAAAAACTTCGTCTCAAAATACAATAAATGTCCCTATACCAGAGATTGAAGTCATTCTTCAAACGGATATTGGTCAGAAAATAGAAAAAGAAAAGAATTTCCTAGAGCAGATAAAAGAACCTGTCGCTCCGGCAAATGAATCGCCAGGTGTTGAAGAGCAAATGAATCAGAACGAAGGCCCTGCTCCAAATGATCATAAAAAAGAGGTTACTGACCACATCTGGATTGAGGGGCAAAAATCGATCAACGAGACAATAAGGAATACCAAACAAAGTGAAAATGATTTTCTGCCAAATGAAAATAGCAGCCTCGGGTATCCTATTACACCCATCAAACTAATTTGGGATGCCGTCGGGATCAATGACCGTTTTCTTTTCGTGCGTGAATTGTTTGACAATGACAGTTCAAAGTTTGAATCCACTGTAAGAGCCTTGGATGAACTAACCTCCATTCAGGAAGCTGTCAACTATTTAAAGATGAATTTTAAATGGAACAATTCTGAAGCAAGTCAGAGATTCTTGATTTTGGTTAAACAACGTTTTACGAAATAGCAAATGGGCAAACTATACATCGTACCAACTCCAATAGGTAACCTTGAAGACATTACACTCAGGGCTTTAAGAATCTTAAAGGAGGTGGATCTTATCCTTGCAGAAGATACCCGCACTTCTTCATTTCTTCTTAAACATTATAATATTGCCACAAGGCTTTCATCTCACCATAAGTTTAACGAGCATAAGACTGTTGAACGTCTTGCCGAACAGATGCTTGGAGGGGACAACGTTGCTTTGATCTCGGATGCCGGAACCCCATCGATTTCTGATCCTGGATTTCTGCTAACCCGGACATGCCTCAACATGGGTGTTGAAGTCGAGTGCCTGCCCGGAGCGACCGCATTTGTTCCGGCTTTGGTCAATTCAGGTTTTCCAAGCGACAGGTTCTGTTTTGAAGGGTTTCTGCCACAAAAGAAGGGCAGGCAGAAAAAAATCAAAGAACTGGTTGACGAGACCCGAACCATGATATTTTATGAATCGCCATATCGGTTGGTCAAAGCACTTGAGCAGTTTGCCGAATATTTTGGACCAGAAAGAAACGTATCGGTTTCAAGGGAGTTGAGCAAAGTTTTCGAAGAGAACAAAAGGGGGACAATTGTCGAAGTTCTGGCATATTTCCAATCAAAAACCATTAAAGGGGAAATCGTAATCGTTGTCGAAGGAAAACCCAATCTTAAAACGGTTGAATCAAATGATGAGCCGGAATAATCAGCATATAAAGTATAATGACTACCAGAAAATACACCCATTTGTTTTTTGACCTTGACAATACGATCTGGGATTTTAATGCCAACTCATATGATGCTTTACAAGTGGCATTGGGCAGACTGGAACTCCTTGATCCAATTGGTTCATATGACGATTTTTTTAAGATTTACAGTGAGGTAAATGAGAGATTATGGGAACAATACAGGCAGGGCACGATGACAAAAAAAGTTTTAAGTGTTCAACGTTTCGAGGAATCTTTTGAAAAACATGGCACACCCCTTCCCAAAGGTGGCGCCACAGTCAATGACACCTATCTTAACGAGATGCCTTTACAGACCCGCCTTGTTAATGGAGCCCGCGAACTTCTCGACTATTTGTACGGGAAATACGAGATGTCGGTTATTACTAACGGATTTAAGGAAGTGCAATACGATAAAATCCAGAAATCGGGATTGTCAAAATATTTCAGGAAAATATTTATTTCGGAAGAGATAGGGGCACAAAAACCAGATAAACAGATTTTTGAATACGCTGTGAAGTCGATGAATGCGAAGAAAAAAAAATCTTTGATGATTGGTGACTCATGGGATGCCGATATAATTGGGGCCTTAAATTTCGGAATAGACCAGGTTTATTTTGCTTCAAATCTGGGAAAAATGGATATACCATCAGAAAAATGGGGATCCTTGGAAATAAATAGGGATATTTCAAATGTACCCCCCAAAAATATCATGGTTAATGCGACAATTTTAAATTCTAACAATACAACAACTACATTTATTGCATGTCTTGAGGAAATTTTTAATATTTTATGAAAATTTGAATTGATTCCAGATAATATTTAACTGGATATCAAATCTATTTTATTTGTCTGTTTATCAAGGTATTAAAATATAGTCAAATATCAACATAAATATATTATATGACTTATATCATATATTATTATTATGACTGAGAAAAAAGTTTGATACTAAACTATTGCAAAACATTTTTCTTTAAATATATTTGCAACGGATAACAAATTTTAACAAATTTGCCAGTTAAACGGCAGGTTTGTTAAAATATTGTTTTTATCCTGTACATAATGTATTCATGTGTTTTTAGGCTGCTTGGCGGAGACGTTTAAAATACACGGCACAGTTAAGAATTAATTTCAATTGGAAATGCTATTGAAAAACATCTTATTCAATTAATCTTTATTTATTATTGTTACACTTTAAAATTTAGTCTATGAAGAAAATTTCGCTGTTACTTGCATTCCTCGGTTTCATTGGATTGCAAGTTGTATTTGCGCAGACCAGGGAGATTTCCGGGGTTGTGACTTCCGGCGAAGATGGAGGCACTATTCCAGGAGCTTCTGTTGTTGTGAAAGGGACAACCTTGGGGACCGTAACCGACATGGAGGGCAAGTTTACCCTTAAAATTCCGACAAGTGCGAAAACGCTTGCGGTATCTTTCGTTGGTATGATCTCTACTGAAGTTCCGATTACCTCTGCTGGTGATTACAAAATTTCCTTAAAATCAGAGAATATTTCTGTCGATGAGGTAATTGTAACCGCTATGGGTATCAAGAGAAAACCAAAGGAAATGGGTGTTGCAACTGCAAAAGTTGATAATCAGGAGCTTACCAATGCCGGGGCATCGAATGTTATGAATGGTATGGCAGCCAAGGTTTCTGGTTTGCAAATCAATACCATTAACAATGGCGTCAATCCCGATACCAAGATCACACTTCGTGGTAACCGCCACTTCCTTGCCAGTAACCAGGCTTTGGTTGTCCTGGATGGTGTTCCGGTTAGTGCGACATACCTGAATTCGATCAACCCGAACGACATCGCAGATGTTAACGTGTTGAAAGGTGCTTCTGCTGCTGCTCTTTATGGTAATGATGCATCGAATGGTGTGATGATCGTCACAACTAAAAAAGGGGATAAAGGAAAGCTGACTGTTAAAATCAGCAACATCACCACTTTCGAATCAATCTCTTATCTCCCTAACCTTCAAACCCGTTTCGGTGGTGGTTCCAGCGAGACCACGAGCAATTCAGACCCTAACTATACGATGTGGGTTGGAGATGGAAGGAACACTGACCCTTATACATCTTATGAGAACCAAACTTATGGACCAGAATTTAACGGCCAGATGGTTATTTTGGGCGGTAAACTCGTTGATGGTTCCTATCAGATGGTACCTTATGCTAATGTTGCAAATCAGAAGAAAAATTTCTTCAATACAGGTATTACCCTTCAGAATGACATCTCCGTTTCAGGTGGTGATGACCACGGTCATTTCTACTTATCAGCTCAGGATGTGAAAAGTACAGGTACTATCCCTGACGATACCAACAGAAGAACTGGAGCCCGTATGGCAGCCGGTAGGAAATATGGTATTTTCAGTGCTGAATATTCGTTAAGCTTCACGCGTACAAAAACAAGTGTATCCGGTGGCGATATGAACCAGAACCGTGGAGTTTACTGGAATGTATTGAACACACCTCCACATGTACCCATTACATACTATAAAGATATCGTCAACAACCCATTTGCCACACTGGATGGTTATTTCAATGCATACTATCCAAACCCATACTGGCAGATCGCACATTCGCGCAACAACCGTATGCGCAACGATGTGATGGGTTCAGTCAACTTATCTTTGAAACCTACCAAATGGTTGGAATTCAGCAACCGTTCAGGTATCGTTTACAATGGAACCAACTACCACAATTACAAGGATGAGGCCATTTACAATGCTTATTCAAAATCGGATCCATGGAGCCAGGGCCATATGGGAGTTTCATCACCTTACAAAGCCACTTCAAGTGACCAGATGAGCAATACCATTATCCTCACCAATGACTTCCTTGCAACTTTTGACCAGAAATTCGGTGATTTGAGTGTAAAGGCTATTTTGGGCAATTCGATTTACAATCAAAAATCTGAAACGATATATGATGCAGCAGCAGGCGGATTGGTTATTCCGGGACTCTACAACATTAGCAACCGTATTGGTGAGGCTTCTGTTAGCCAGAGTAGTGTTGAGCGTAGTTCTATCGGTATATTTGCTGATGCCACAGTTGGATACAAAGATTTTGCTTTCGTCCACTTTTCTGGACGTAACGACTGGGACTCAAGATTGACAAAAGCCAACCGCTCTTTCTTCTACCCTGCTGTTGACGCTAGTTTAATCCTATCTCAAATGTTCCCTGCTATTTCCAACAACAGTGTAGTTTCTTTCCTGAAAATCCGTGGAGGTTATTCACAAACAGGTCAGATCTCATTGGGCGACTGGTATGGCACTCTTCCGGCATATTATGCAGCTTCTGGTTTCCCTTACGGAGGAAATGCAGGCTTTGCTTTGGGAACAACGCTAAGCAACCCGTTGTTGAAACCTGAAACAACTAAGGAAATGGAAGCAGGTTTGGAAGTCAGTTTCCTCAAAAACAAAATCCATTTCGAAACAAACCTCTATTCATCAAAAACACTTGACCAAACGATTCCGGCCAACCTTTCGGCTACAACCGGTTTCTTCAGTGCTTTGATCAATGCGGGTGAAATGCAAAATAAAGGTATTGAGGCTGACTTGAAACTCACCCCGATACTCAACCTTGGCGGTATTACCTGGAATGCGTCAGTGGCTTATTCATACATGACATCTGAAGTTATCTCCATCTTACCGGGTACACTTAACGAACTTGGAGTTAGCGACGGTTCAAACACAAGCGCATCTTATGCAATTGTAGGACAACAGTTCCCAGCCATTAAAGTAACAGACGTAATGAGGGATCCTCAGGACCGGATTATTGTAAATGCTGTTACAGGTCTTCCTACAAAACAAACAGCTCTTGTCAATGTTGGTCATGGTAACCCCAATCACACATTGGGTATATCAACCGATTTGAATTACAAGGGACTCCGTCTTTCTGCAACAGCAGAATACAGGGGTGGCAACGTAATTGTAAATGCTGTTGGTAATGCACTCGACTTTACAGGGGTTTCGGAACACTCTGCTCAAAACGGTCGCCAGCCATTTATCATTCCTAATTCTGTAATTGAAACATCACCTGGTGTCTATGTTCCAAATACCACCGCGTTGATCACAAATACAAGCCGTCCATTCTGGGTCAATTCCGACTACCATAATGTGAACAGGACTTATACCACAAGTGCTGCTTTTTGGAAACTCAGGGAAGTCGCCCTTTCGTATGATATTCCGGTTAAAAAACTATTTGGTGGCAATGCCATTCAAAATGCACAGGTAGCCCTCGTTGGAAGAAATTTATTGATGTTGCGCCCAAAATCCAACGTCTGGACTGATCCTGAGTTCAACAACTCTGCTGTAACCAGTAATGCTGTCGGTTATACTACAGAAGACCAGACCCCTCCTACGAGAGTATATGGTTTTAGTGTAAAACTTACTTTCTAACATTAAAAAGAAAATGAATATGAATAAGAAAATATTAATCCTGTTAGTTTCTCTGGTTATATTTGGAAGCTCCTGTTCTAAGTTCTTGGCTGTCAACGAAGTCAACCCGAACAATGCATCCGCCGTACCACCAAAACTATTGTTACCTGCTGCTTTGAACAACATAGCCGTCATGTTGAACACGCCTGGCAATTATGAATTTGTCTATCTGTGGTACGGTTTATGGTCGATCAGTTCAGGTTATTCCCAACCAACTGCATTGGTACAATATAAATTATTGAACAGTAGCTATCAAGGTCCTTTCAATTCAAGTTATGCTTTTGGTCAAAACCTTACCGAGATCGAAAAAGCTTCTACTGATCCTAAGGATGCTTACTATCTTGCTACTGCCAACATCCTGAAAGTTTTGATAATGGCGAATCTTGTCGATTGCTGGGGAGATGTTCCTTATAGCGAGGCATTTAAATCTGGTGATGGGATTTTAAAACCCAAATACGACAAGCAACAGGCCATTTATGATGACCTTATCCTTAAATTGGATGCAGCGATCAAATTGATTCAGGGTGCACCTGCTGATGCAAATGCAATTCCCGCAAGTAGCGACATTATGTATGGCGGAAATATGACTTTATGGGCCAAATTTGCCAATACACTCAAATTAAGAATGTTGGTTCATCAATCTGGCATGGCAAGCCGCGATACTTACATCAAGGCTGCAATTGCTACCACATCATCCACAGGTTATATCGGTGTTGGGCAGAGTGCTTTGGTCAATCCAGGTTATGTTCAATCAGCAGGAAAAATGAACCCATTCTATGAACGGTATTATTCCGCAGCCGGAACACAACAATCTGACGGTGTTACTTACCACAATGCAGGAAGGGACGCAGTTGATTTCATGAATTCTGCTGGTGACCCACGTATCGGGCGTTTCTTTAACCCTTATTCCGGAACCAGTTATGCAGGCAACTTCCTGGGTCAGGCCGCTCCTCCGCTCACTGCAGCCAACACTTCAAAGTTAGGCTATTCTGCAACAAATGGTAAAGGGTACATGGTCGGTACATTCGACAAATCTTGTCCAATCTTGACAGATTTTGAGAGTTTATTGATTCAGGCTGAAGCTACCGAGCGGGGATACCTCACCGGAACAACAGCCAAAGCATTGTACAATTCGGCAATCGCCCAGTCATTTGTTTATATGGGATTGGTAGCTGCCGATGGTACAGCTTATGCAACCTCAGACAAAGCATCGGTAAATTATGATTTGGCATCCAACAAACTCAATTTGATCCTTACACAGAAATGGATCTCCTTGAATGGTATTGCCCCAATTGAAATATGGACAGATTACAGAAGATCAGGTATTCCTTCCTTCCTGCATTATAGTGAAGATGCAGCAAAAGAAAATGCCACACCTCCTGTCCGTTTGTTCTATCCTCAGCGCGAAATTGATTACAATAACGACAACGTTGTTGCAGTTGGTGCTATCAATGCCTTTACATCCAAGATATTCTGGCAAAATCGATAATGATAGGTTGTTAAAAATTTAAAAAATAAAATATGAAAAACAAAGTAACATTGATACTCTCCTTTCTTGCCGGTATCTTTCTTTTAAGTTCCTGCCTGAAAGACAAAATTGGAGAATACTGGACACCAGATATTGCTGGCAAAATGTACGCCACAGTTGCTGTACCCACGTTACAGCAAATGGCTTTGAAACCAGTTGCAGGCGATGTTCCGTTCTCTTTTATGGTCAATATCGCAACTGATGCTCTTCCAACCGAAGACATTACGGTTAGCTTTACAATTGATCCTGCTGCTGTAACGAATTACAACACAATCAACAAGAAGAGCTACAAAGTGTTCCCAAATGTAGCCATGGTCACCACCACTTTAGTGATCAAAGCAGGTACCCGGAATGGTTATGCAACCGGAAAAGTCTGGGGAGCAGAGTCCTTAAACGCATGTGACAATTTTATAGCAGCTATTACAATTTCATCTGCCAAAACAGCTTCCGGGGTTGATGTACCGGTGGGCGGCAATATGAAATCCTATTTATTGGCCCTGCCTATTTCAAACCCATATGCTGCAGACTACCAGACGGTTGGTTATCGTATCCGTCCAGGAAATGCAACAGAACCCGTCAATGCAACACAAACATTTAGTACATACGATTGCAAGACAGTCCGCAAAACAGGATTTGGAAATTATGGGTCATATGACATCATGATTGAGATCACTTCAAACACCGTTGTTGTTGGTGGTGTTACCTGTTTTAAAGTGATTGCAACACCAATAGATCCGACCTCATTGGCTTCTGTTGGTGGCATGTTTGACACCTGGACCGGTGATGCAACTCTGGCACCTGCTGATAAAACGATCAACTACTACAATCCTTCGAAAAAGCAGTTTGTACTGAATTGCTACTATGTAAGTAGCGCAGGCAATCGTATTATGTATGAAGTAAATACACGGTTGTAATCATATTTGATCAAATAAATTAATTGTTTTTTTTAAAATGAAAAATATGAAAAGAAGAATTTTGATCGCGGCGATAGTACCCCTCTTATTCGGCTTTGTTGTTCTACAAAGTTGTACAAAAAAGGATGCCGGGAATTTTAAAATATACCAATCGTTTACGGAACCAACACTTACAGCCCCTGTAAATAGTTCTACTTTAAAGCTAGGGACTGCAACAACTGTTGATCTGAAGTGGGCTTCAACTGATCAGGACGGGGATGCTCCAATTGGAGATGTTTATTTTGGGACAGATCCGAAACCTCCTTTATTTAAAGCAGCAAATGCTGGTTTAACACTTAATGTTCCCGTTTTAGTGGGTAATACCTATTATTGGAAAGTTACGATGAAAGATGCCAATGGGGTGATGACTTATGGTCCAACCTGGAGCTTTACAATTTATGATCCGATTAGCATTTACCTGGGAGCATATACTGTTGATGAACCGGCTGAAGCCTGGACTTACACTGTCAACTTTTCGAAAGGTGGGGCTAATTTGTTGAAAATTGACAAGTATTGGGCATCATGGCCAGCTGTTTTTACCCTTGATTACACTCTATTAACTTATACCATGCCGTTAACAGATTTCGGCGGAGGCTATAAGGCAATCGAGTCAGGTACGATTAATGCAACCACTGGTAAATTGACAGGCACTTATATAATTTACGAAAATGGTAAAAATATTGAAGCTGGTCCTCATACTTATACTAAAAAGTAATTTGAATATCATTATAAGATTAGTCAACTACTGATGAATAAAAGGGGATGTCCAAAAAGGCAGCCCCTTTTTTACTTGTGTTGGTGAAACAAAAAAGGGCTGCTATGATATAGCAGCCCCTTTTTGTTTTCAATTGCAATTTTATTTTATAACCGATACATTTTTATATTTGTTCTGTTGATCAATCTTCGCATGTTCGATCTTGTCCATTGCTTTGACGCATTTTATCCCCTTTTCCTTCATTTCCTTGTTCCTGCTGATATGTGTCTCAGGAAATTTTCCATCCTTAATCAGGACTATCCGGATCGATAATGCAAGAATGGAGATTGAAACTACCGCTATCGTGATCAGTACTATTTTCAAAGTAATCATATTTATTAAACTTAAAAGTGCAAAGTTAACCACAATTTTGAATTCCCTTGTCCAGATTTCGGTAAATCATAAGAAGGTTTTCAATTGAATTATGACCATATGTCTGACTATCAATTAAATGCATGAGTTTGGCCGATTCCATCAGCAAATCTCCCTGGTTAAAAACTGATTCGTGTGCAAAATTAAGGTATTTCAATATCCAGAAAGCATTCAGCAAATGGAAAAACCTTTTTCCAAATATTTTCAGACTGGAACAGTTTTTTTTGAGTTCCGCGATCTCATTAAGGGTTTCCATGTTTTTACAAAACAATTTCAAGATTGGATGCAGCATTTCCATTTGGATGGCCAACTTGCTTTGGTCATTTTCCCAGAACCAGGGAACCATGGCAAAAAGCGGTTTTAAACTGCTAAAGGCCTCAAGGGAATAGGTTGATATTAAATCAGGATCCCCGTTAATCCATTTTTTTATTGCGGCTCCCGTACCAAAAGGAACCCTGTCCGATTCACGGGCAGAAGGAAAAACGGTTGTCGAATTGATGTTACCATATTCCCCCAGAAATACAAGTTTGTGCAAAAAATAGAAATCTTCCCCAGCTTTCCGCTTGTTCATCCCACCCTGCCTTGCATAGGCGGAGGCTTTTACAGCAAAACTCGAACCAACGGTATAAATCGCATTTGGATACCCGCTCCAAACCATCGCATTCCTGAAATAACGCATATGAAGCTCGTAACGGATAATCCCTTCACGAATAGTTGGGTTCAGTTCTGGATTGTCAACCGGATGTTCAAAATGAATGGTAAAGAAATTTGATAATGGTTGTTTGCTGAAACATTCTTCAATCACACGCAGATAATTGGCTGACACGGTACTGTCAGCATCCAATGAAAGGATTATCCCATCAGGAAGGTTGCTTTTAACCAATTGTATCAGCGCATTATCCATGCCTATTTTCCTTGCATGGCCAACTCCTGCCCATTTGGTTGGAATGGAACTGGCATATATCGTTTCCAGATGAAAAAACGCATGATCATGATTAAGTTTCCATCCTTCAATTTCATCCAGTGTTCTATGATTCTGCTCAACAACCTCATCCTGGGAATCCTCAGCATCGTTGACAACAATCAGTACAGAAACGGTTGAATTTGGCTTGTCGCATCGGGCAAGGGAATCAAGTGTAGAAATGATATCCCGTTCGTTATAACAAGGTATTACGATAAAGATCGATGGGCCTTCCAGTAATTGATCTGGAATTTGGGATTGTAATCCTACATGTCGTTCAATATATTTTTGAAGAATATTCATAACAAAAAAAAATCCTGAATTTCTCAGGACTTTCAATTAATTCTTTAATGACCTGTACCGGTCGTTCAATCCCTTTGTCACCTCTTTCGTGATATTGTATTGATCTGATCCCTCCAGCATACTGGCACTGTTAAGGATGATATCATATTTTTTCACCGCATTATAACTTTTCAGGTAAGAAGATATACTATCGACAATTTGCTGATTAATCTGAGCCTGCATATCAGATAATTTCTGCCTCAGGTCAATGTCAAGTTTTTGAATTTCCTGCTGAATTCCCACCAGCCGCTCCTGTTCCTGACGTGCGCGGTCTTCGGTAAGGAAACCGCCACGCTGAACCTTTTCCTGAAAAGCAGCCGCATCACGCTCAAATTTGATCCGCTTATCGGTATATTCTTTCCTGAAGTTTTCAGTCTTCTCTGTGAATTCCACATTTAACTTCTTCGCAAGTTCGTATGTATAAAGCATGGAATCCATTTTAACATAGGCAATTGATAACTGTTTGCCAGATCCCTGAACGAATTTGGACTGATCCGTTTTGTCTTTACTATTTCCAGTAAAATAAACAATGTAAAGGCCAGCGATAGCAACCGCCAAAATAACATTAACAATAATCGAGTTCTTCATAAAAAATATTTATGTTTTATTCCCTAAAAATTTGCAGTTACAAATATAATCGAAAAGTCGAAACACAAAACTACTTGATTTTTTTTTGTTTCACCAAATATTTTTGTCATGATAAATGTTGAACTGAAAGTATTATATTGATAAACATCATAGATCATCATCAGCACCCTTCCTATTTTTGTACAGTTTCCATGAAATAAATTTCAAGTTAATACTGATACAAAAATGATCAATCAATTAATCGCCAGAATGCTGCCCTACTTTCCTGAAAAAATAGTTTGGATTTTTTCAAAACGTTATATATCTGGACAATATATTGATGATGCCCTCTTAGAATCGCGAAAATTAAATCATAAGGGAATGGTTGTTACAGTTGACCTCCTTGGCGAATACATTAAAAATCTTGGCGAAGCTGACCAGTACAAAGCTCAATATGTCGATTTGATCAAAAGATTTTCATCCGAAAAGATTAACGGCAATTTTTCTGTAAAACCTTCCATGTTTGGGTTATTGCTCGACCAGGAAGCCTGTTATTTCAACTTGCGCACCCTTGTCGAAGTTGCCGATCAGTGCAATTCCTTCATCAAAATCGATATGGAAGATTCTGAGTGTACATCAATTGAATTGGAGATTTTCAGGCGGTTAAAAGCTGAATTTCCTGCCCGTGTAGGAATTGTCGTTCAAGCCTATCTTCGCCGGACACTTGACGATGTTAAAAACCTTATGGACCTTCACCAACCTGACGCCCCCTTGAATTTCAGGCTTTGCAAGGGAATTTATATCGAACCGGAAAATATTGCCTATAAAGGATATCAGGAAGTTCGGGACCATTTTATGGCAGACCTCCGGTTTATGCTGGAGAACGGGATTTATGCTGGAATTGCAACTCACGATAAATACCTTATTGATAAATCATTGGAATTGATACAGGAATTAAACGTCTCACACGACAAATATGAATTCCAGATGCTTTTCGGGGTGGCACCCAAACTTCGCCAGTCGGTGGTGGAACTCGGACACAAAATGAGGGTTTATGTCCCATTTGGCAAACAGTGGTTCAATTACTCGACACGCCGGCTTAAAGAGAACCCCAATATGGTCTGGGATATTTTAAAAGCAATGTTTGTAAGGAGGTAGAAATCGAACAGGCCCAAAAGTGTAAAATATTTACCGCTAATTGGGCCATACCCGTTTCCGGTTCTCTAAAAACAAATCCTATTGTCTGTTCCTATTTTGCTTTTATTGAATCTTTTCGTGTATTGGAAATTCCATAAGCTTTTTTCAAAGCTTCGAAGTGTCCTAAAAGGATAGCACTCTCACTACTAGTGATCATCTCTTTTCGCATCTTGCTACGTGTAAGCATCGGCGAGCCAAAAAATAAACTGTTTGTCCGGTAATTTTGGCTTGATAGCCCAACAGAATTTTCAGGTGAAACCAACATTCCTTTGTATTCAGCCCTCATTTGATTCGTCCGCATGGTCTGTTTGGCATTCATTGCTGCATCATAAACCTTCGGTGACTGGGTCAGGCTTTCAACAACAGCATTGTCAATATTGCTTTGGGCGATATTTTTAGCCTGCTCATCGGTTTGAACCTGGTTAACCATGATTGAGTTTGTAGGAATCCTGGCAAAGATA
>JBAXWR010000299.1:0-8826 GCA_037128295.1 Mariniphaga sp. | reverse complement strand
GAAAATATATACGTTAGAACAAGCGAAGGACAAACATCTTGGAAAAATCGGTACTGAGAAGCGAGACAAATATGAGTATGAGATCAGACTTGACCTTTTAGGTGAAATGATCAAGCAAACTCGAAAAGAGCGACATTTGACACAATCAGAGCTTGGAGAAATGATTGGCGTTCAAAAATTACAAATTTCCCGGATTGAAAGAAATGCGAAAAATGTTACGATTGATACTATCCTAAGAGTTTTTAATGCGTTGAAAGCGAAAGTAAACTTTAACGTTGAACTTTTAGACGGAGACTTTAGAATTGCCTAGGCTGAAAAAACTGCGATTGCCAATCAAGTTGATCACCGATAATTTAATTAGTCAATTATTCCTTCCTACTTAGATTATCAGGATTATACGCAACTGTTGCCCTTTTATAGGTGCAGGTTTTTCCCTTACCGGCAAATGAATCATAATCCTTGCTTTCACATGTGCCATTAAGGATGTTCTTTACACAGGCGACCTGTTGGGCTACAAAATCCTTGTCAACTGCATTCCCATGACCCGGATACAATTTGTCGAATTCATTGGCTCTTGCATTCAGTTTTTCAAGCGATTGAAGGTAAACTTCGAGAGGAAGGCACCCACGAATGTGAAGCCACACCAATGAATTATCGTTATCACCTGCAAAAAGCATCCGGTTTCCCTTATCGAGAAGGACGATTTCACCGGCAGTATGACCCGGCGTCCAAATCACTTCAATCGTTCTTCCTCCCAAATCAAATAATTGTCCATCCTTTAATGGAAGCATTTTGGTGGGCTGATGGTTCAGTGTATCTTTATAAACTTCGTTATCAGGAACTTTGGCACCCCCTGTCATCATACTGCCGGCTCCGGGACCTTTTTTGGGAAGTTTGTTGTAAACAGTTGCTGCGGCCATATCATCCGGGTGAATGTACACCTCCTTAAATTGGTAATTGCTTCCGGCATGATCAGGATGACCGTGTGTAATCACAACAATGACAGGCAATTTGGTCAACGTTTTGATATAGTCCCTGATATTTGCCATTCCGGTACCATTGTCGATTAGCATTGCAGTTTTAGTCCCAATAACCAAATACATATTGTCGGCGCCATGATCGCTGATCCGCCAAACAGTTTCCGACATCTTATTGGCTGTGAACCATGAAGCCGGTTTGTCTTGTTGGCCGTACAATTTGATCTGTACTGAAATCAATATCAGCATTGTCAAAGCAAAAAGCGCTTTAAAAGATATTTGTCTTGTCATTTGAGTGATGATTAAAATTTATAGGCTAAAGGTAGTGTATTAAGTTTAAAAATAAAAAAAATCATATTCAATAAATATATTGAATTATTGAATTAGATTTGTGCAATCCATTCAATAATGATAATTCAAAACATTCGCATTACAATGAAAACAAAAATTTCGATCATTTTATTTTTTGCATTTACGGTTTCTGCCTTTGCTTTCAACATGTTTGCTTCTACAGGTGGTTCGGATCCATGGACTTCGCAACAGTTGCTCAATCCCGCCGATCTTGCCAAAACTCTGAATAACCCAAAAACGCCTCAACCTATAATATATAGTGTTGGTATGCAGGCTATTATCAAGAATTCAATTGAGATAGGACCGGCAATGATGAAGGATAATCTCAATAAATTAAAGGCAAAGCTTGAGAAACTGCCCAAAAATTCAAATATCGTGGTTTACTGTGGATGCTGCCCTTTTGAAAGATGCCCCAATGTAAGACCTGCCATAGAGCTATTAAAAAGCATGCAATTCACCAATTACAAACTTCTGAACTTGCCACAGAATATTAAAGTTGACTGGATCGATCACGATTACCCTTTAAGCGAATAAATTGATCAACAATGATTTAATGAAAAAACTATTTCTAATTATTTCTATATTTCTGTTGAGCAGCTATTTAACGACTGTTTTCGCTCAGAAGCCCGGGCTTGAAATTGGAGATAAAGCCCCGGATATTTCGCTCCCTTCCCCGGAAGGGAAAATTGTAACTTTATCTTCTTTAAAAAGCAAGGTGGTATTGATCGATTTCTGGGGTACATGGTGTGCGCCTTGTGTCAAAGAACAGCCTGAACTTGCAAAATTGTACAAGAAATACAAGTCTGCAAGTTTTACGAATGGAAAGGGTTTTGAAATCTTTGGTGTTTCATTGGATGCCAAAAAGGAGAATTGGGATAAAGGGATCAAATCACAGAATATTAATTGGATACAAGTAAGTGACCTGAAGTTCTGGAGATCGCCTGTCGCAAAAACTTATAACATACAGGAATTGCCTTTCAATTTGCTGCTCGATGGGAGAGGGGTTATCCTGGCAAAAAACCTGCATGGAGCAGAACTTGACAAAGCCATTTCAAAATTTCTCGTAAAATAGGAAGTGATGTTTTTATGAATGAGAAAGATTTTAAAAATACAGTTTATATGGGGCTTTCGAAAATGCTGAAGGCTATTTCGAACCCAAACCGACTCGAAGTGATTGAAGCCCTATCTCAAGGGGAAAAAAACGTCGAGGGAATTGTACAGGCAACAGATATGACCTTTGCCAATGCGTCCCAACATTTACAGGTTATGAAAAACAACAATATTGTAAAAACCCGTAAAGATGGTCATTATGTCTATTATTCACTCGTCAGCGACGAATTCCTGGCTTTGCACCAACATATTACAAAGTATGCAGTTAAAGAAATTGCAGAACTTGCGAGGATGGTAAACTGGCAAAGGGAAGCCAGCGATTCGCAAAATTCAGTAAGCTTTGAAGAACTCGAACAGATGATCACAGAGCAAAATGTTTTGTTGCTGGATGTAAGGCCGGCAGAAGAATTTGAATCAGGGCATATCACTGGTGCTATTTCAATTCCTATGGATGTATTGATTTCCAGTTTAAAAGATTTTGCTAAAGATAGTGAGCTGGTGGCTTATTGCCGTGGACCGTTTTGCATGTTGGCGGATGAAGCTGTCAAACTACTTAAGGATCTGGGGTACAGAGTACGACGGCTTGACGGAAGTTATCCAGAGTGGAAAATACGGCAATTGCAGTCTTAAGATATTTCCACTTTTGGTTCATTGATGGGAATTGTAAACCTAAATCTGGTTCCCTTTTTCTCCTGGCTTTCAACCTTGATTTCTCCGCCATGCCTTTCAACAAATTCCTTACACAGGAGTAAACCAAGTCCGGTGCTATGTTCTCCATCTATACCCGGACGTTTTGAATTGACATCCAGACTAAACAGGTTTTTAAGCATTTCACTGCCCATCCCAATGCCTGTGTCGGTAACAGAGATTTCCACGAAATTGTCATGGACAGGATTGGTTTCAATAGTAATCTTACCTCCCTGGGGTGTAAACTTCAGGGAATTTGAAACAAGGTTACGGATGATCGTTTGGAACATATTCAGATCTGCAAAAACGGAGAGGTTCAACGGGATATCGATTGTCAGTTCAACTGTTTTTGCCCGGGCAGTTTCAGCAAAAACCTTCAGACTATCGACCACGACATCCTTTAATAACAACAATCCGGGTTTGTAGTCAGTGAGTCCACGTGCCATCCGGGTCCATTCAAGCAATTGTTCAAGTAACTGATAAGTATTATAAGATGAATCTTTTAGATTGAGGGCAAACTCTTTTCTTTCTTCGTCAGTAAAATCCTCTGTTTCATCAGCCAACATTCCGGTCATTGTCATGATTGAACCTAAAGGGCCACGCAGGTCGTGTGCAATAATCGAGTAGAATTTATCCTTTTCGGCGTTGACTTTCTGAAGTTCTGCGTTTTTCCGTTTGATTTCCAGTTTGGCATTTTTAAGCCTTGTTATATCGTGAAACGTCCAGATCCTGCCATAACTTTTCCTGTTTTTCCCCCATATTGGCGCTGAATATCGGTCCAATATCAAGCCATTTTTAAACTCTATCTCGTCATGACTTTTCTCATCATTGTGCGTATTGAGATAGTTTATTTTTTCAAGAAATAATTCGGGATCTTTTGTCAGGCTGGTAATGTACTGTAGCAATCTGGAATCCTCCTTATCCTCCAGCACGTGTTGTGGTACATTAAACAAGTCAATAAATCTTTTATTTATAAGTATCCTTATGTTGTGATCGTCAACAACCAATATGCCCTCGGTAACAGAATCCAATTGCGCTTCAAGCAAAGAGGATTTTGAATACAAAGCTTCTTCTATCAGTTTCTTCTCTGTGATATTGCTATTGATTTCAAGAATGGAAAGAGGACAATTATTCCTGTCTTTTTGTAATTGCCAACGACTAGCCACAATAATTTTTGAGCCATTTTTTGTTGTATGGGTTAGTTCGCCTTTCCAATAACCTTTTCCGATCAAATCCGACTTGATACTTTGTATTGAAGATGGAAAAACTGTTTCGAGTAATTCATAAGCCACTTTTCCAATCACCTCTTCACGCATCCAACCGTAAGTATTTTCAGCACCATTGTTCCAATAGGTTATCCGTGAGTGAAAATCCATTACAATGATGCTGTCCTGGGCAAGATTAAGCAAATCAGCTTGCCTTCTGATTTCTTCTTCTGATTCCTTTCTTTCTGTAATATCCTCTATCATACACAGATGAAGCATTGGCATATTGTTTTCCCGAATCAAATGGGAGATTGTCATGTTTATCCAAACGAATGAGCCATCAGGTCGGATGTATCTTTTTTCCATCTGGAAACCATTGATTATGCCGTTAACCAGTTGCGATTGGTTGTATAAATCGGCCTCCAGATCGTCGGGATGAGTAATGCTGATCCAATCAAGATTGGTCATTTCGTTCCTTGTCCGACCCACGATAGTTGCGAACATTTGGTTTACTTCACATATTTTGCCCGAGACCGATTCAACCAATGCAACACCCATCGGGGAATCCTCAAAAATGGTCCGGAATCGTTTTTCGCTTTCCCTAAGGCTATTTTCAATTTTGTAGCGTTCGGCAATATCCGATTCAACCGATAACTTAAAAGAATCGAACTCATTCTGCAAATTCATTAACTTAATAATGAGTTCCTCTTTAGTCGCTGATTCAAAATTCGTTACCATGACTGTTTTAAAAACTGGATGATTAAGATGTGTGATAATAAACCAGAAACAAAACTAATAAGAAATAAATGATTTTAGATATTCCACCTTTGTTTTAATAGTTTGCATATTTGCATTTCTAAAACAGATGATTGGATATGCTTTACAGGAAATTCGGTAAAACAAAGGAGACGGTTTCCATATTGGGGTTTGGATGTATGAGGCTTCCTCTCTTGCCTGGCGGTGATCCTGCCAAAATTGATGAACCTCTGGCAACCAAAATGATCCGTTATGCGATCGACGAAGGGGTAAATTACATTGACACAGCTTATCCTTATCATGGAACCGGAATGGTTTCCGGAGGTCAAAGCGAACCTGTAACAGGTAGGATACTAAGGGATGGATACCGGGCTAAAGTAAAATTGGCAACTAAACTTCCCAGTTGGCTGATCAAATCCCGGGGCGACATGGATAAATTCCTTGACGAACAATTAAAAAGGCTGGATACCGATCATATTGATTTTTACCTTGTCCATACACTGAACAAAGGATTATGGGAAAATGTCAAAAAAGAGGGGATTACCGGTTTTCTTGATCAGGCCATTCACGATGGGCGCATTAAATATGCCGGTTTTTCATATCACGATAAGGGTGAGAATTTCAGCAGGATTGTGGATGATTACGATTGGTCATTTTGTCAGATCCAGTACAATTACCTCGATGAGGGATTCCAGGCAGGACGAATAGGGCTTGAATATGCCGCTGGCAAAGGGCTCGGAATCACCATCATGGAGCCCCTGCGTGGTGGAAAACTTGCAGTAAACCTTCCTAAAGTTGCTCAGGCCACTTTCGATCGTGCCTTGCCCAAAAGGACACCAGCAGAATGGGCTTTAAGATGGATTTGGAACCATCCCGGAGTTTCCACCTTATTGAGCGGTATGAACACTATGGAACAGGTGATCCAAAATATCGATGCTGCCAACCATGCTACGGATAATTCATTTTCAGTTAGTGATCTGTCAATAATTGAGGCAGTTAAAGATATATTCAAAAAACGGGTCAAAATTGGGTGTACCTCATGTGCGTATTGTATGCCTTGTCCTCATGGCGTAAATATTCCGGGATGTTTTGATTATTATAACAATTTCCAGATGTTTGGCAAAGAAGAGAATTACCACCGCTTCCTTAAACCGCAACAAAGGGCTTCTGCCTGTACCGAATGTGGGTCGTGCCTGGACTTGTGTCCTCAATCGTTGGCTATCCCCGATTTGATGAAAACCGTTAAGGACATTTTTGAAGTACCCCGATTTATAGTGTCGAAACAGTAAATTAATCTATTCTAATAGACTTATTCTTCATTGCTTATAAACGATCTTTATTGTCAGTCCATTCATCTTGCATAAATAAACTCCTTGGGCTACCTTATTTCCCAAATCGTTAGTTCCGTTCCATTTCAACATTAATTCCCCTTTGTTGGAACCTTTGTACAAGTTTTTGATCTTTTGGCCCAAAAGGTTGTGGATCGCCACTTCGACACCCGTTTCTTCTGAATTTCTGATTTCGATTGTCAGTTCATCTTTAAACGGATTGGGGAAGCAGATGAATTGGTCTGTCACATTATCAATTTGAGAAACAGGGAGATCACTTGCGGATACCTTTACGAATATCGACCCGTTCTTTTCAAACGACCGGATTCCTGCAAGCGTTTCCATACTTACCTTGTAAGATTGGTTTCCACGGTAAAGTTGCAAAATGATCGCGTTGCCTGTGGAGAAGCCGTTCACCGAAGTGCCAATGCCATCGTTGGCAGAGGCAGGTATGCTGATGAACCCAAACCTCACCTGTTCAATTCCAATTGTAGCAGCACCTACACAATATTTGCCATCGAAAATACCGATCTCGTCACCATCCTGTAATCCAGATGCTTGCAAGTCCACAATGTTAATAATCATATGGTCGGTGCCGTTACCTTCGAATACTTTGGGAAAATGGCTGGAACCTTGGACTTCAGGAACATTTGTTATAGCCTTTGTTGGGTTGTCCGGAATGGTCAAAGTGCAGTCCGAAACCACGTTGACCTTGTAGCCCTTGCCTGGAGTGAAGTTGCCGATGTTGTTCTTCCAGCCACCTAAGATGCCAAAGTTCTCGATGGCCTTGCCTGATTCGTCCATCACCTTTATTAATTTTCCGGCGTTGATCAGTGGCTGGACCAATGCCTTGCCATCCTGTGCAGTCGGGCAAGGATAGGAAATGATGTTCCAACCGGTCGAAAGCGGGATGTCCAAAGGCAATGAAATGGGTGTCCCTTCGAGCGATAGCGTAGTGGCAGCCCCCAGGTTCACCTTGTAACCTTTTGTAACATTCAGGTTGCCGATATTGTTTGTCCATCCACCAAAGATTCCAAAGTTTTCGATTGTTTTTCCGGCTTCGTCCATCACTTTTTTGAGGCTCCCCGAATCGATAAACTGTTGGAAAATATCTTTGAGGTTTACATTGGCAGGGATCACATAGGTAGAAATAATGTTCCATCCGGCGATCATGGTGGCTAAGACATGAATAGATGTAGATTTTGAAACGGTCACTACCCAATCGGTCAATTGGCCATCGAAACCTTTTAACGTAAACGTCACGGGCTGTGCGTAATTGTTGCTTGTTAAATTACTAACCTGCAATTGCTTATTTACATATACATTTGTACCGACTGGCACTATAAAGGTGGATGTAATCTTATCCAATTGGGTATTGCCATCAACTTTGATTTTAATTGTTTTATTTACTTTATCAATAGTTGTTGTTCCGATTTGACCAACAACAGAAAAGCCCAAAAAATCTGTGGATGTAAATTCAAGTGGGTAGGTAATTAAAAATGGCAAATCTGTTGTACCCAATATTTTGTCCGGAAAAAACGATACTGTTAAAGGAAGTTCAGGCAGGGTTATTATCCCATTGTTGAACTTAAAAGTAAGTTTCTCTCCTTCAACCGTATTGCTATAAACAGTTAGGAAGAAGAAATACACACCAATGCCAACCTGATCTGCATGAACATATCCCCTACATTCATCACCAGAAAATGCGCCAAGCCAGCAGTTAGATTGAGAAATATACAATCCATTAATTTTTATCCGTGCTGTGATGGTCATGGAATGTTCATATTTGGCATTGGCCACGGTCCATGGCTGGGCAAAAGACGTTGACAAAAAGATTACCAGATACAAACATATAAAAAGCTTTTTCATATCATATTGTTTTTAATTTCAATATATTGCCCCTACCATAAGTAGGGGCAATTGAATTATAAACCATCATATCAATGCTTTACGATTTTAAAGGATTTTGCTTCGGAATTGGATATAACTTTAAGAATATAAACACCGGTAGATAATCCTCCTAATGATTTATCCAGGTTGATGGTGTGTGATCCGGCTGGATATGTCAGTTTTCCTGTGTCGAAAATAGCATTTCCAGCAATATCATAAAGAATGATATTTACCACCTCAGTGTTGTTGATATTTAGTTTGACATTTAAAACATTCCTGAAAGGATTTGGATAAACAATACAACCAACATTTTCATTGATGTTTATAACTTTTGATGTCAGCACCGATAGCTTGACTGGATCGGAGATTGTTCCTAATTGTTCATTATCTTTGAAAGTAAATTGTTCATTGATTGTTAATTCATTGAATTTATCATCAATCCTGAACATTATTTTGCTGCCAGGTTCGCCATTTATTGTAATGAAATAGAGCGATTTTTCGGAAACTTTTATTGGTACTGCA
>JBAXWR010000298.1:0-8844 GCA_037128295.1 Mariniphaga sp. | reverse complement strand
CTTTATTAGGCATGGTGTAATTATACTCGCTGCTATTTTCTGAATCTCTTACAACATAAGTTTCAGAATTAGTATCATGCAATCCCCGTTTTTGTTTACCCAGAAAGGTAAGCGATTCAAAAGGGATAAACCTTGATGCTGTTCTTCCAAGAATTTGCCAAACCGTTGGTTTACCCCCCGAAGAATTTACAACCCGAGTTCCTGTTAACCATTTCCCTAAAGTCTTCCCAAAGAAGTATTCAAAAAAGAAATAGGGTATAAATATGACAATTATATTAAACAAGTAGGGATGTTCCAGAACGTATTTACCATAACCCAAATAACCCAAAGCATAACCGACCCCATAAGAAATAACAAAATAGATAAAAATCATATCAATAATAAAATTCAATAATCGGATTACTCTTCTTGCCTTAAGTAATTCTGGATTAACCGCTTTCTCAGGGATTTGATTTTTAACAACTAATTCTTCATTTGTGGTAATTAGCTCATTATCAATTAATAGTTGATCAAAATCTATGTAATTATTATTACAACTATCATTAATATCTTCTTTTATCAGCGTTTCATCCTTATTAACAAGCAAATCATCAAAATCTACTATGTTAACCTTTTCGGTATCAATGTTAAATTGAGGATTAACCCGAACATTGAGTTTTTTCCTGATTTTATTTGTCGCTGCAAAAACTGCCCAAATAATGCTTAATGTAAGTATGGCTAAAATAATCTCTTTGTAATATTCAAAATCAAAATCAGCAAAAAAGCCAAAATTGTTTCTGTTTTTTTCAATTTCTTTGATCCAAGCTAAATTAGTTGCCTTTATCGAAGCAATATCTTCTTTGCTTTTGTAGGTTTTATTTAACAATAGTATAATTGGCTTTTCTTCAAGCTTCGTAATAGTTGATATACTTGCCACTATAAAATCTGATGAATTGCGACTATCAACTGTAACATTGTATTTTGTTAATGCTGAGTAACTTATGATATTCTTACTTTCATAGCAAATACCTAAAGGTTGAACTTTAAAATTACTCACCAATAATTGTTCGTTAGGATTTGAAAGTAGTTCCGCTGCCTTTATTCCGACCTCATCATAAAATCGTTTATACTCGCCTATATAGTTCTCCTTCAAACCATTAATTAATTTTCTAAAGTCACTACCCCCAACCTTACGGCTTCTCAAATCCTTGAAATCTT
Source organism: Mariniphaga sp. (assembly GCA_037128295.1). Taxonomy (GTDB): domain Bacteria; phylum Bacteroidota; class Bacteroidia; order Bacteroidales; family Prolixibacteraceae; genus JAAFHB01. The sequence continues at coordinate 7,647 of JBAXWR010000298.1, read as the reverse complement.
CCACCAAAATATATTTTTCAGCAGTATGTTCCGGATTAGATAAAAAGGTGGCATAATCTTCTACACTTATGTAGTGTGCAAGTAAGGTGCAATTAGCTGGAACCAATCTTTCTGCTTTTTCCATTAGCTTGCCCATTGAGGCATCAACTTTAACAAAATCAGTTGGAATAGGTAATTCGATAAAAATGTCACCTACTTTAATTTTATCAATTTGAATATGTGAATACGACTTGCCAGTTTGATTAGTATTAGTTCTTGTTTTATTAACTGCTCTATTAGTAACAGATTCATTATCAACTGGAGTTGTTTCATCCCATGAGGGAAGTGACTCTGGTGGCATAAAATTCCTTGTAGGTTGTAATTTTGTAGGACTATAATCAATGTTTGCTAAGAATTCCGACAGCTTTCCAATTTCATCAATACTAAATCCCTTTTTTAGAAGGTTTGCATGCAGCTTAATGGCATTTGTGGTATCAGCTAGTAGTGAGTCAAATGTTTCAAAATCACCTACTTCATCCAAAGTTACACGTTTTGAATTAATCAGATAATTGTATAGTTTTAAATTATGGCTATTTGGGGATTTCTTCACTTGCTCTTTTCTACCAACCTCAGGGAACATCTCTTTACTAAATGTATCAAAACTTATTGTTTTCCATTCTGGGTTTTTATTAGATAATTTATCATAAAGCTGCCTACGACTTGCCTGATCTTTCAACTCATCATTAAAATTCTCAAATCCAACTTCAACTAATTCGGGGTTTTTAGGTAAAAGTGAATAATATATAAGCTTATTTTTTTCATACACTAAGGTTTTACTCCATTGATTAAATAGAGTGTTCAGGCTATTAGGAATTTTCTCATTTCTACTAATATAATTTTTAAGAGGTCTGGCGTTAGGTTTATCTTTTAAGAAATCTGAAATTTTCGATACTGGAATACCAAATTTATCTTTACCGAGTTTAAAAATTTGTATTTCAATAGCTTCAGGCAATTTAGCTAAAAAATCATTCGCCTTTAAAACATCAACATCAAAATATTCATCACCCAATTTAAATGTTCTTACAAATTCAATTGATAAATTCTGACACGATGTCTTTATCGTTTCGCTTGCTTTTTCATATCCCAATTCTAAGGCCTTATTTAAATCCTCACAACCTAATTCCTTAAGGCCTAATAAAATCCTTGCTAATCCTCGGCTATAATATACATTAGGACTATTAGGCTTAAGTTCTATTGCCTTATTAAAGTCAGCTATTGATCCTAAATAGTCTTCAATTGCAAACCTAGAAGCACCTCTACAGGAAAAGACACTTGCTTTATTGTATCCCAATTCAAGAGCCTTATTACAATCGGCAATTGCCCCATTGAAATCTTGGTCATCCAATTTCATGGCAGCTCTTCCATTATAAAAATCAGGATTTTTTGGTTCTATTTCAATGGCAACATTCATATCTGCAACTGCGCCTTTTTTATCACCCAAAGAACCTTTTGCTGTTGCCCTCAGGGAATACGCGACTCCATTTTTAGGACTTCGTTTGATCGCCATGGTAAAATCGTCAATAGCCCCTCTATAATCATTTGCACTTAATTTTGAAACGCCTAAAATTACATATGCTTGGGAAGTTTGGCATTGTCCAATAATGGGTTTTAAAAAGAGAAGAATCAGTAAAATTGAGTAGTTTATTTTCATAGTTCAGAACTTAGGATTTAAATTACCTCAAAACTACAAAATAGATTTCTGATTCTAATTGAATTTCATATTTAAATAATTAATTCACATGAACTTTGATTATCAACAATATAATTGAGGACCTATTTCAGATCCATGCTTAAACCACCGAGTTAAATTCATTTCCAATTTTGTGGATACCTTCGATAATCTTTTGCCTTTGGGCAGGACGTGGGTTTCTATGTCCGGTGGCATAATGCACCAACAGCCGCTCGTTTATTCCGGTAACACGTGAAAGAGCCGATCTGGTAAGGACTCCTTCAAAATAGTGAAGCAGAGCCTGCGTATTCAATTCAAATTCAAGCTCATAAGATTCTTGTAATACCTCCGGGATTTCATCGCCATCCGTTCGCATAGCATTCAGGTGCCATTCCAATGATTCAGTATATGCTTTTTTAACGCCATCCAATGTTTTATGAGTTGCCACACAACCCAGAACCTCTTCACTGCAAGCCCCATAATTATCACTCCAACTTACCTGTACTTTAAGTTTTTTCACCTTATAAATTGTTTAACTCTGCAAAGATAGTAGGTGTACTATCAATATTAGGAACTTCCAAAATATTCAAAAGACCATTATGCTGTTTTAATTGTTAATTTGGACAAATCCTGGACAATTAGATCAACTGTATATAATTCTATATTAATACATTAAATTGTCAACTTCCAGGGAAGCTAACGCTATTTGACCTATCCAGCCATACTGGCTTCTGCCAGACTGCCGGTTAAGCCTGAACCCACAATGGAAATTGTTTCTTTATCAAAATTACTGGATTCTGCAATTACCCTAAAAAGTAAAGTAATCATAGCCAATGAGGCTATCATGGTAAGAATGGAGTGAAAACAGCCTCTTATTTCACAATAGCAGTTCCGAAAGGGAGAATCGTTTTCCCGGCTAAGTCATTCAGGATAATGGCAGCCATCATGTACCAGGCCGAAAAGGCACATATAAATAGTTCATATCCGGCCACTTTGTTCCATATTGGATCGATGAAATGACCCAAATCCAAAAGCACGAATCCGAGTAGCAGCGTGAAGAAGGTAACGGCCATGGCTTTATGAATTCGCAAGGAAGCTACAAACATAATTGCCGTATAGAGTGTCCAGCAAACCAAATAGTAGCCAACATCTGTCGTACTTGATTCATAGATCTTGTAAAAGTTTAATATCCAAATGATTCCCAATCCAATCCAGAAACTGCCATAAGCAACAAAAGCACTGTACCCAAAATTATTGCCCATTTTCTGCTCCTGAAAGCCAGCAATCAACTGGGCCGCTCCTCCAAATATAAAGCCCATTGCTACTACCGGACCGAGTCCCATCAATCCGATGTTGTGAAACTGAAGTAAAATTGTAGTCATTCCGAAACCTGCCAGACCAACAACTGCAGGATTGCCCATCTTTTTTTCCATGTTGAATACTTTTTTAATTTGGATAAAATTTTGATGTTTCTAATTGAGTTTTCCGTTTAAACAATTGTTTTTCACAATTGTTCAGGATAAAAACCATGAACAACATTTTAAACAATCTTTGGACAATTTGATTTAAACCACCGAGTTAAATTCATTTCCAAAATAGTGAAGTAGAGCCTTTGTATTCATTTCAAATTCAAGTGGCAATTAGATATTAAGGAAATCAGATATTAAAAAACAATCCGCCTTTTAAAGCTTACTTTAAAAATAATGCTATATTTGTACTATGAGTACTACTAATGAAATAAAAATAAAGAAATTGCTCGATTTACATGTTCCGGGGACGATCATCCTCGCTTCCTGGCTTAATGAAAAGGGATTTTCGTATGACCTTCAGCAAAGATACAGAAAAAGCGGTTGGATCGAATCCGTTGGGGTGGGCGCATTCAAACGTCCAAATGAAATTGTGAGTTGGCAGGGAGCCATTTATTCTGTACAGAAGCAAGGCAAACTATCCGTTCATGTCGGTGGACCTACTGCATTGTCAATGATGGGGTTTGCCCATTATATCCGCATCGGTGAGGAAACGGTTTATCTTTATTCCAATCTGAAAACCAAATTACCGGCATGGTTTCAAAAGTACACCTGGAATATACCCATTAATCCTGTTAAAACCTCCTTTCTTCCCGAAGAGATTGGGTTAGAGGAACTTCTGGAGAAACAATTTCAGATAACAGTTTCTTCTTCGGAAAGGGCAATTTTAGAATCGCTTTATCTAACGCCTGAAAAGCTGGATATTATGGAGGTTTTTCAAATCATGTCAGGACTGGTAAATTTGAGGCCCGGTATCCTACAAAAATTGCTTGACCGATGCAGTTCTATAAAAGTAAAAAGGTTATTTTTATATATGGCAAAAAAAACAAATCATCAGTGGTATCAATACCTTGACATCTCATCATTCGATCTTGGCCAGGGGGATCGGAGTATCGTAAAAAATGGAGTATTTGATGCTGAATTTCATATTACAATACCCAAAGAATTAGCTCTGTTTTGATTGATACAAAATACAAGGCTCAGGTAGATTTGATATTGCAAGCAATTCCTTATGTGGCAAAAGAAGAAATCTTTGCGCTCAAAGGGGGAACCGCTATAAACCTATTTGTAAGAAATATGCCCAGGCTCTCTGTTGATCTCGATTTAACCTATCTCCCAATTGATGCCAGGGAAACAGCATTAAAAAATATCTCTGACGGATTGCAAAGGATAAAAATTGAACTTGAAAAAGCAATTTTAAAACTACATGTTTCACTTGCTTCAAAAGAAGGGCAAGATGTTAAACTCAATTGTCAGTTACCCAATGCTCAGATTAAAATTGAAGTCAATACGACAACAAGGGGAATTATATTTCCAACAACCCTTAGGAGAGTGCATGAAACAGTAGAAGAGATGTTTGGCAGATTTGCAGCCATTCCTATTGTTTCAATGTCAGAACTTTATGGAGGTAAAATATGCGCCGCATTGGACCGGCAGCATCCCCGTGACCTTTTCGATATCCGGCTACTTCTTGACAATGAGGGTTTTACAGATGAGATTAAATTAGGGTTTATTATTGCCCTGATTTCTCACATGCGACCCATAAGCGAGGTAATCTGTCCAATGTTGATTGATCAGAAACAAGCTTTTGACTCCCAGTTTTCAGGTATGACAAATATTCCATTCTCTTATGAGGATTATGAACGAACTAGGATTCAGTTGATCCAGGAAATTAATTCGAGATTAACAAATATGGATCGGTTGTTCCTATTGAGTTTTAAAGAAGGGATTCCTGACTGGGAGAAATTATCCATTAAGAATGTGCAGGAACTTCCGGCTGTTCAATGGAAGCTGCAAAATATTGAAAAAATTAAACGTACAAATCCCAAAAAGCACAGGGATATGGTACAAGTATTAAAAGAGATATTATTACTATAAATCAATGTATTACAAATATTTTATCTTTCCATCAGCTTTTAACCTCGTGCTTTCAACCGAAAAATACAAAATATAGATGTAAGCCACCATTGGGACCAACATCGCCAATGCCATACTCTTGGTCGTTTCGGCGATATATCCCATCAATGGGGTACATAACGCACCGCCGACGATCGCCATTACCAACACCGAGCCGCCAATTTTTGTGTGTTTACCAAGACCTTTGATGCTCGAAGCAAAAATAGTTGGATACATCAGCGACATGAAAAAACTTGTGAGAAAGATAGCCCAAAGTCCTATCCATCCGGGAACCAATACACCAATCCCAATCAGAATTACATTGATCAGACTGTACAATGCCATCAAACGGTTGGGCAGAATGTACTGCATCAACCAGGTCGCAGAGAAACGTCCGATCCCAAAAGCTACAAGGGTACCGGTCAAAAAATAACCTGCAACTTTTTCAGGCTGACCCGTGTAATCCTGTACATAGGGGATGAAATAACTCCAGGTTCCCACCTGCGCCCCGACATAGAAAAATTGTGCCAATACCCCTTTCCAGAAATTCGGATATTTCAAAAGGTTTTTGAAACTGTGATCAGACGCCACCTCTTCATCTTTCGGAACCTCAAGCGAAGGAAATTTGGTTTTAATGATCAACAATGACCAGACAATGGCAAACAGTGCCAAAACCAGATAGGGTTCGACAACACGCATCGTTTCGTGCTGAAGAAAACTTTCGTATTGACCGGCCAATTTAAGGTCGTTGATCTTTGCGGCATCGGGTTCAACCCCCGAGAAAATGAAAACTGTTCCCAACAAAACCCCTGTAACAGAGCCTATCGGATTAAATGCCTGAGAGAAATTAAGTCGTTGTTCGGAAGATTCCGGTCGGCCCAATAAGGCAATAAATGGATTTGCCCCCGTTTCCAGAAAGGCCAGTCCTGAAGCTATGATAAACAATGCCAATAGGAAAAACCCGTACTTGCCGATAATCGCAGCGGGCCAGAAAAGCAAACATCCTGCTGCATAGAGTAATAAGCCAAAAACGATCCCGGTTTTGTAGCTAAATCTGCGCATCAGTAATGCAGCAGGGACGGCCAGCACAAAGTAACCCATGTAAAATGCCGATTGAATCAATCCTGCCTGAAACCGTGAAAGTTCCATCGACTTCATAAATTGTTTGATCAGTACCCCATTCAGGTTATTGGGTATTCCCCACATAAAAAACAAGGTTGTGACTAAAATAAACGGGACTACGGTTCCTGCGGATATAAACCTGGATTTTTGAAGATTGGTCATACTATATTTTTTTGTCTTTGTCCAATTACCTTTTACAACACTTTATAATTTTCCTAACAACAGCCTGAAACAGAATTTTGAATCTGAAAAGTCACCCGGAAGCCAACAGCCGGTTACTTTAATTGCCGCCAGTCGAAAACAACGAACTAACTTTATCGAATCACCAACATTTCAAATAATTGCGCTCCATATTTGCCACGGAGTTGGTCTATTATTCTGTAAATTTGTTTCTTAGCCGTATCTGCCTGCATGTTAAGTATTTGACCAATTTCGTGATAATTCATGCCCGAATTGAACTTGAGGTACAATAATTCGCGCTTCTGGGGATCCAGTGCTGCAAGGATGCCTTTTAGTTTCTCCAGACGAAGAAGGTCGGATTCCAGTTCGGATGCATCCTGTTCAACCTCAAATTTAAAGTCACAATTGTCGCTTTCCTCCAAAGACAAGGACTGTAACTTCTTCTCTTTCTGAGATTTATGAAATATCGCATTTTTAAGCGATTTAAAGAGATAAAACTCAATGTATTCCGGATTTTTAAGTTTGGGGTGGAGCCGATGAAGGTCGAGGAAGATATCCTGAATACAGTCTTTCACCATTTCGCGGTCATGCGATATCTTATAACCATAAGCAAAAAGGGAATCAATAAATTCCTCATAGATTTCGCTGAAAGCGACCCGCTCACCGGTATTGAACCGTGTCCAGACATCAAGCCAATATGCCCTATCTTTGATGGAATTTTTCACAAAAATCAAGTAAGAATAAAATGGTCATCTTAGTTTAAAGAAGAATGACCCAAAGGTAAGAAAAAAAATTAAAGTTAGTGTCCCGGTGACTATTAGCAAATCATCGAATCCTGCTAACCTGCTTTCAAGTCACCCGGACACTACATCTAAGAAATTGGCAACTTGTAAATGTTTTGTATTTTTGCATGATGTGATCCTGGAAACGTTTAGGACGTAAGGCGTAGGTGAAACAAACATATGGCCGCCGGGATGCTTTTAATCCATATCAAAAATTTAACTTTACGAAAGAATGAATGCTCCATAAAATATGTTGAATAACTCCCTAATACCTTAAATAGATGTATGTTAAACTTGGAAAATACAAAAACGGTTGGTTCGGCCCCTACCAAATTGCCGACACATTGAGATTCATCGGATTCAACGAAGAACGTTGCGATGCCATTGGCGATCGTCTTAATAAAACCTGGGTGCGACCTCTTTGCGAATGGAT
>JBAXWR010000297.1:0-8875 GCA_037128295.1 Mariniphaga sp. | reverse complement strand
GTTGCTGCTTTAATCTCCTGAACGGTTGCATTTAAAGAATTGAAATCTTTGGTGTTCAGGTTTACAAGACAATAAGAAGCACCAGGCTGATTTTGAATACACAACGATCCAATGGGTTGGTCGAATGCCTTGTAATGAAAATCCTTTACAACTCCAATGATTTCAGATAAACCAGCGTCGGTGCCCATCCCCAAAACGAATTTGGTGCCAATCGGATTTTCAATCTTGTTTTCACGAAGGAAGGTTTCGTTGACGATCAACTTATTCTTATCAGTGATCATGTCAGCGGAATAAAATCGCCCCTGGGTCAATTGCAAGCCTGTCATCTCAAAGAATGGAGCATCGGCATTAAAGATGTCAAAATTCAATTCCCTTTTTACCCCGTCAATCATCTGGTTCATTCCCCAGTTTGACATGTTGTTACCTGGAAAATATTGTGTAAAGGATATTTTTGCAACTGTAGGTTTCTCAAGGAGCAATTTTTTGAGAACCTCCCTGCTCCCATACAATTGGGGTGTCAGTTTGATCCCAATCGTGTTCTCCTGGTTAAAACCCAAGGTGCTGCTCCCAAAATTGACCTGTTTTTGTACCAATATCGTAAAAGAGATCAATACAATGGCGATTACAAATTGAGCAGTCACCAACACTCCCCTGAAAATTGAATTTGACGCACCGGGGTTAACCGATTTTTTCAGATTGTCAACCGCTTTCGATGAGGAAATCCTTAACGCTGGAATAATGCTGAAAATCAAGCTTAAAAAGAAAATTCCGGTTATGGAACTGATCAGGAATGTGGGTGTATAAAGCAATTGCAAATTGAAATGGATCCCGGTATAATTGTGGATAAATGGGAAAAGGAATTGAACGATCCCTATTGCGAGGAAAAGCGACATCAGGAACAAGATAAAGGCTTCGAAAAGTACATTTTTGAGAATAGACGATTTATTAGCGCCAATCACCTTTAATACACCGGTTTGCCTGATTTTCTCCATCCATTGCGATGACGAGATATTGATGAAATTGATCAAGGCAATCATTAATACCAGGGCAGCTACCATGACCAGTATCATTACCTTTTGTTTAACGCCAAAATGAAAATAGTCACTGTCGGCAAGGGGAAATTGAGAAAAATATGTTTCTTTAAATGGATTTAGTTTTAGATCAGTGTAATTCTCATGTTCATTTTTGGGGAACAGCGCCTGAATTTTCAGTGCGGTCTCATCAGGGTTCGCACCTTTTTTCAGTAAGATGAATGTCTGAAAATTGCACCACCCCCAATCGGTAAATTCCTGCCCGCTTGACTGCACAATTTTTCGGGTCGCAACAGATGTTATTGCGCTGAAAGACAGGCATGTATTCGCCTCTGGTTCATTGATGACGGCTGAAACGGTCAGTTCCTTATCGTTATTCAGTTTCACAATTTTTCCAAGTGCAGGACTCTTTCCAAAAAGCTTTTCTGCCAATGGTTTGGTCACAACAACCGTCATTGGTTCTTTCAGTGCAGTTTCAGGATTACCTTCCGCCGCCTTGTAGGTAAAAAGATTAAAAAAGCCATCATCTGCAAAAATCAGATCCGAAGTGATGGGGTCATGATCTTCAACCTGAAAAACAGGGGCTTCCCATGTACCAGCCAACCTGATTGCGGTTTCAACTTCGGGAATGTTCAGATCGATTTGATCTTTCAATATGGCAGGCATAAAAACCTGACCTTTCAAATTGGCGAAAATAAAGACCCTATCCCCATTTTTATGGTAATTGTCCGTGTTCAGTTCGCTGTATGAATACACCGACAGGATGATCACAAGTGCCAGACTGACAGCCAATCCCACAAGGTTGATCAGGTTGGTAATTGGCTTCCGAACGAAATTCCGGTATAATGATTTAATCACGGTTTTCATTTTTTAATCCTTATTTTTGTACTAAAATCAGATGTCATGCTATTAACAGAGAGAATTACAATTGAACCCGGTAAGCGCGGTGGTAAGCCATGCGTAAGGGGATTGCGGATAACAGTATATGAGGTCCTCGAATATTTGGCATCAGGTATGAGCATCGAAGAGATCGTCGATGATTTCCCATTCTTAATGAAGGAAGATGTATTGGCATGTTTGAGCTTTGCAGCGAATAAAGAAAAAATTGCATACTAACGATTTATTAAATTACTTGAATACCTATTGAAATTACTTTCCTTGTTCCCTTTCCGTTCTCCCGTCTCCGGTTTTCATCATCTTTGCCCGTACCCTTTGCTACTCATACCTTAGAGCCTCCACCGGATTTCTTGTCGCCGCTTTCCAGCTTTGCCAACTCACTGTCAACAATGCAATGCCCAAAGCCAACAATCCCGCCAGGGCAAAAATCCACCAACTGAGTTCAGTTTTGTAGGCAAAACTTTCTAACCATTTATTCATAGCGTAGTATGCAATGGGTGTGGCGATTACAAAGGCAATGGCTACCCATTTCACAAAGTCGCTATTCAGCATAGTAAGAATTTCAAATACTTTGGCACCATTTACTTTCCGGATGCCAATCTCTTTGATACGTCTGTTGATTGAAAAGACAGCCATGCCCAAAATTCCTAATACACAAATTCCGATTGCAAGCACAGAAAATATGGACGTAATGTTTTTCAACCTGCTTTCCTGCTGGTACTTTTCCGTAAGCATATCATCGAAAAAACGATAGGAAAAATCGCGCTGATCCCGGTGTTTCCGATACACATCCCTAATGTACAGAAGTGTTTTGTCCCTGTTATTTCCTGAGATCTTAATGTTAATTGTACCCATGTTCTGGGGATCATTTGACAGCATTACGGGGCCAATAGGCTGGTACAAAGGGCGGAAATGAAAATCTTTCACCACGCCGACAATGACATTGTTTCCGATTCGTTGCCCGATCGGGTCAGCAAAACCAAGCATTTTTTCAGCAGTTTCGTTAATAACTACCGGAAAGGAAACCGCATAATTCTTTTCCTGCTTTTTGCTTTCCTTGGCTTTTTCCAATTCTTTCCAGTAAGCGCTGTAATCCATTTGGAGGAATTGACCTTTTGCCATCTCCAGTTGGTATGTTTTTGCAAAATCCTCATCAACCCAAAACAACGAAAGATTGAGACTGTCGATTGTTCCTTGGTGGTTCAGAGATACCATAGTTTTCCATCCGAAATCAACCGGGGCAAAGACGCTGGCCGAAACTCCCTGAATATCTGGATTTTTCATCAGTTCGTTTTTGAAACCTGAATTGTTATACCACAACCCGGTGGGAATAACCACAATATTCTGATGATTAAACCCAAGGTCTTTATCCCGGATGTAATCAAGTTGCTTAATAAAAATAAACGTTGTTGTGATGAAAAAAATGGCGATACTGAATTGTACAGTGACCAATACACGGATAAACCCTCTTCGCGACCCTGTAAGAGTTCCTCGCTTAAAAATACCGGTAGGATTTAAAGAAGATAGAAAAAACGAAGGGTATATGCCCGAGACTACACCCGTGAAAATGGTGATTGCAATTAAACTGAGCAAAAAGTTGGTTGAATAATGAAACTGCAATTCCTGGCCGGTAACGCTGTTAAACCAGGGGAGGAGCACAACAATAAGCGCCACCGCCGTCGCAGTTGCGAGCAGAGTTTGAAAAACCGACTCGCCCATAAATTGCCCGATAATATGATTTTGTCCGGCTCCGTTCACCTTTTTTATTCCTATCTCGGTTGAACGTTCCGAAGCCCGTGCTACAGAAAGCACTGAAAAGTTAAACGATGCCATCAGGATAACCAGCAATGCCAAACCCGAAAAAATCCAGATGTATTTATAGTTGCTGATATTTTTATCATAAAAGTAGGTTTCATAGTCAGAATGCAGGTGTATGTTGGCAAGCGGCTGAAACATCAGTTTATCAGTTTTGTTAGAATATCTGCTGATGTGATTGGATATTCGGTTGAGAGATGCTTCGTCGATTTGGGCATCATTTTTTAGTTTAATGTAAACATGAACATGCGCTTTATCTCCCCAATTGTTTGAATAACCGGCCACAGTCCGGTTCGATTCAGTGAGTAAGTAACCAAAATCGATGTGTGAGTTTTTGGGAATTTTTACAACCCCGGTAACGGTGTAAACTTCTTTTGTGTATTTGTCGCTGATGACTGTTTTCCCGAATGCGGTTTCATTTCCGAAAAGTTTTGTTGCCACAGCTTCCGAAAGAATAATCCCAGATGGATTTTTGAATGCCTCGAATGCATCACCTTGGATAAAAACAAAACCGTTGAAAATGGAAAAGAAATCGGCATTTACCCAAACTTGGCGAGCCTCAATTTTTTCGTTCCGTCCCTCAAGTTGTAAAGGAGAGTCTTCCGAACTAAAACTAAGGTAAGCGGCATATTCAATCTGGGGATAATCCTTTTTTAAGGTAGCTGCAACCGGACGGTAGCATCCTGCCGATTTTACCACTTCGTTGCCTTGTTTCGACAAGGTGAGTACACGGTATATCTGTTGGTAATCCATGTGAAACCTATCGTAGCTTAATTCATTATAAACCCAAAGGTAAATTAGAAGTGCGGCAACAATGCCGAATGTAAATCCACTGAAAGTGATAATGGAATAAATTGGCTTGGCAGCCATTCTGCGGAAAAGATACTTAAGTTGTTGTTTCATAGTAATGTTGTTATTTTACAAGCATTATTATCCTTTCATTGACATCTGATTTCAAGGTTTCAGCAAATTTTTCCAGTTTCCGGCTTTTTTCGATCTCCGTTTTGTTTCCACTTTTCTCTATATGAGCTTTCAGTCTTTCTGGTAACACCAGCATTCCCAGCTCTCCATGGGGTGCTATAAATTCAGGCCAGAAAGGAAGTCCGTTGTCAATATCATTCTGAAAATTGATGGTTGGTTTGGATGATCGGGCAGGTGGAGCTAATCCCGGTGATGAGTTAGAGAGTGTTATTGCTATTTCTGTTAAAGGTAATTGAGTAAGCGAATGAGTTGCTTTGGTGTAAATGGCTTTATAACTTTCAAATTTCCCGTTTGCATCATAATGGCGAAACTCCAGAAATAGGTACTGGTCGTTTTCCAAAATGTATGTTATCAGAAATCTGCTTTTTACTTCTTTATTGGTTTGATACCATTCTTCGTCGGTGATTTTATCTGGGCCAAATTTGAACACATAAACAGGTATTAACCGGTTGGGAGGAACAAGTCGGAAAATGGTATCGTTAAAACTCTTCATAAACGAAAAAACACCATTGTATTTCCAATTAATGATGGAGTTAATTGAACGGATAGTACTGCTTGTGATTGGATATTCCAATTTGTCAAACTGCGTAAATTTACAAAGAGTGTCGCCATTTAGGTTGAAAGTAGCCAGCATAAAACCATTTTCTGAAGCTTTGAGATGAGAATTGACTCCTGCATAAAAGTTCGAGGAAATGCCGAGGACTTGAGTTGAAGCCAAACCGGGAGTTCCACTGTAAATACCTTCTTTGCCTGTGGCCGATTGCTCTCCTCTGAAAAATGACCTGTCATTTTTATTTTCCGTTGTTTCAGGCAACACAAGTTGTTTTTCAGGTTTTAATTCATAGTTAAGCAAACTTACCTTTTCGTTGGCATAATCGGTCACTTTGTAAAAAATACGGTCTCCTGCAACACTTACATGGTTGAGCCAAACCCCTTTGTAACTTTCCTTGTCAAAATAACCAAATACAGCCCCTGGACTTATTATCCGGTTAATGACATTACTTTGTGCAATGGTTTCGAGAAATTCACCCTCGGGAGAGAATGAGTGTACACCAAAGTTATTGTTGAGGATAATATTTTTATCGGTGAACGCGACGTTTCCTCCCATGTGCGGGGCAAAATAAAGCGAATCGCCGGGAACACTTAACCTGATATACCTGATTTCTTTTGCTATCTCGCTCAGGTTGAACTTTTTTACCGGGATTTCTTTGGTGAAATCGATAGTAACAGGCGGATAATCAGGGATAACGCTTCGAATTTCTTTAAACCTAAATCCTTTTGGCAGTTTTGCCAGTGAATCGGCCAATTGTTTTTCGCGTTGTTCTCTTAGTTCAGCTTCGTGTGTCAGCTGTTCTTCTTCGGTCAGGATTTGTTTTGCCAATGCCTTTTCGTCGTTTTTCAGTCGATTGCCACCACATGATGAAAAAAGACAAAGCATCAAGATACAAATTCCGGGTAGATTCAATTTAAATGCTTTCAGTTTCATAAGTATATGTATTTAAAATCATAGTCATCATTTCATCAAAAGAATCATAGTTCAAGTCTTTACTCATACCTCAACGCCTCCACCGGATTCCTTGTCGCAGCTTTCCAGCTTTGCCACCCAATGGTAAGCAAGGCGATGGCAATCGAAATCACACCTGCCAGGATATAGATCCACACGCTGATATCAATCCTGAATGCATAGTGTTGCAACCAGCCTTTCATCACGAGGATGGAGATGGGCGTTGAAATGACCAATGCAATCATAATCAATACAATAATTTCTCTTGAAAAAAGATAAACAATGTTTCCGGTTTGTGCCCCATGCACTTTTCGTACCCCTACCTCCTTGATTTTTTTGGAGGCTGTGAATGCAGCCAAAGCCCACAGCCCCAAAGCGGAGATAAAAAAAGCAAGCATTGTAAAAATGGCGACGATATTTCCAAATCGTTTGTCTGATTGGTATTGATTGTCAAAAAAGCTATCCAGGAAAAAGTAATCAAAACTTGCCTCGGGGAAATACGATTGCCAGCGTCTCCTGACCATTTTCACAACTTCGTCTGGTTGGATGCCTGCCGATTTAATGGCAATAAAACGAGGCGGGACCCAACTGATACGACCATTTGGTACAAACATAATGGGGGTGTAGGCATTTCCCAATCCGCGCTGGTGCCAGTTTTGGACCACCCCTATAATTGTGACAGGTTGGGCTTCCCCCTCGAGCGCTACCTGCTTTCCAATAGCCTCCCCGGGATTTTGTAAACCTAACATTGACAGGGATGCCTCATTCACAAGCAGACATTCGCGGTCGTTGCCAAACCCTTTTTGGAAGGAGCGGCCTGCCAGCAATTTGAAACCGAAAGTCTCGACAAAACGATCGTCAACCGCCAGCATCTCGTAAAGCCTGCTCTGATCGGAGCTGTTGCCCTGGAGCTGGTTGGAAGCAAAAAAAGCCACCTCCATTCCGGGTACTGCACCGGCCACCGTGACAGAACTGATGCTGTTTTCCTGTTTCAGGTTTTCAGCAAAAAGGTTGACCTGTTTGTCCAATCCGGTACGGCTAACCGGAAATTTGATCACTACAGTCTGGTCGATGTTGACACCCAGGTCCTGCTCCTGCATAAACTTCACCTGTTTGTAAACGATAAAGGTGCCGCACATTAGGAAAAGTGCCGCCGAAAACTGGAAAACAACCAGAATACGCCGGGTTATGCCTGCCGAACCGGAGTTGAAATAATTTCCCTTCAGGATGATCGCCGGCTTAACCTTAGAAAGGATAAAGGCCGGATAGAACCCGGATAGAAAAATCCCTGAAGCAAGAACAGCAATGGCAGAAATCCAGAAAACCAGTTGCTTCATTACGAAAAGGCCAATATTCTGCCCCATGATCTGGTTAAAAGCCGGTTTAAGAACAAAAACTAACAGTAGGGCTAAAGCAATGGCGGCCAGGTTAACCAGCAACGATTCGGTTAGGTACTGAGAGATCAATTGGGTCTTGAATGCCCCTGCAACCTTCCGGATGCCCACCTCTTTGGCTCTTTCCATCGCTCGTGCCGTAGTGAGGTTGATGTAATTGATCCAGGCAGTAACCAAAATGACCAGCGCAATAATGATCAGCGTGATGAGCGAATTCTTGTTGCCCTTTAGCTCCCTTTCGTACTGCTTTTGAGGATTAAGGTGGATTTTTTCGAGTGGCAAAAGTGTAACTGCCCATTTTTTATTTTTCAGCGCAGGTCGGGTCTTGTATTTTTCGGACATCGCCGGAAATTGGTCCTCGATTTCTTTGGGATTTTTACCGGGCGATAATAGTAGATAGGTATAAGCCTCGTGAAAGTACCAGAATTCTTTCATCCAGTTGGGAAGTGTCTCATACGAAATGAGGTAATTGAACCGAATGTGCGAGTTGGGTGGAAAATTTTCCAAAACTCCCGTCACTTCATAATTTGCAAAATTAGAGCCTGCCGCAAAAGTGAGGAGTTTTCCAAGGGGGCTTTCATCCTTGAAGAACCGTCGGGCCACCTCTTCCGTGATCACAACTGTTCTGGGACGTTTCAATTGATCGTTGACTGCACCTTCCTTCAACTTAAAATCAAAAACAGAGAAAAAGGAGGGACCAGCATAGGCAATTCCGGTTTCCCTGCTCCTGTTATCCTTGTAGGAAACAACCTGTTCGGGATTTTGCA
The DNA here is from genome assembly GCA_037128295.1 of Mariniphaga sp. Lineage (GTDB taxonomy): Bacteria > Bacteroidota > Bacteroidia > Bacteroidales > Prolixibacteraceae > JAAFHB01. Next base: position 486 of record JBAXWR010000297.1, on the reverse strand, counting down.
TACCGATCCGAACATAATTTTCAACACCCGTCATCTCCTTGCTGATGGCGCTACCGTAACCGAAGGTGCTGGTTGCCCAATCGTCCGTTAGCTGATTCCCCTCGTAAAACTGACTCTCCAACCTGTAAATACGGTCCCGTTTCTGGTGCATTTTGTCAAAGCTAAATTCGAAGCTTACATAATTGAATATCAGCAATGAAACCGCCAATCCAATCGACAAGCCAAGCACATTGACGAGGGAGAAGGCTTTATTTTTTGCCTGGTTCCGCAGTGCCATTTTCCAATAGTGTTGAAACATACTCTAATACGAATTGTTTGGTTCCATATTTTGTTGGCACAACATTCTGGTGCACCATTTTCCAGTCTTCTGCAAAGATTTCACCAGGAGATGTCATCACTCAGGATTTGATCTCATTTTGGGGCCTTCAGTTTGACCCGTCCTGATTTTTGTTTACAAATTACCGTGTTAATACTCCAATTATTCTG
>JBAXWR010000296.1:0-8908 GCA_037128295.1 Mariniphaga sp. | reverse complement strand
TCGAATTTCCAATTTCGAATGTCAAATTTCAACTTTCGACTTTCCAATTTCGACTTTCCACTTTCCACTTTCAAAATAAAAATACACACATGATAAAGGTTCTCATCGTTGATGATTCAAAAGTAGTACAGGAATTTATGAGTTATATCCTCTCATCAGATCCTGACATACAGGTTGTTGGGATCGCTGGTTCCGGAGAAGACGCAATTGTGCAGGTCAGGGAAAAGTGCCCTGACGTGATCACAATGGACATCCATATGCCCGGAATGGATGGTCATGAAGCGACACGGATCATTATGGAGACCTTGCCTACGCCCATAGTGATCGTTAGTTCAACATTGAGTCTGAACGAAATGGCCTATACTTTTAAACTCATAGAAGTAGGAGCACTATCTGTTGTTTTGCGTCCTCCCCACCTTCATGAGCCAGGTTTTGAGGCAGCTCATAAGATGTTGATACAAACCATAAAGCTGATGTCAGAAGTGAAAGTAGTTAAGCGGTTTCCGAAACAAATGTCTCTCAGGACCCGGCCATCGCCACATAAAAGGACTGAAAGTGCATCCGCTAACGACATTCAACTTATTGCTATTGGGGCTTCTACTGGAGGTCCGGTAGCTTTGCAGAAAATACTTTCAAATTTACCCAATAATTTGCCCGTTCCGATTGTCATAGTGCAACATATAGCTAGCGGTTTTCTGGAAGGATTTAAGGATTGGTTATCGGTAAATTCAAAATTGCCATTGAAAATTGGGAAAGACAGTGAATTGTTGGAGCCAGGTACAATATACATTGCCCCCGACAATTTTCAGTTTGGAGTTTCATCAGGGCCAATGATCAGTTTGGTTAAGCTCCCCCATGAAAATGGTCTATGTCCTTCGGTTGATTATCTTTTCAGGTCTGTAGCCGAAGTTTATGGGTCAAGGGCCATCGGGGTACTACTTACCGGAATGGGTAAAGATGGTGCAAAAGAGTTGTTGAACATGAAGGACAAGGGGGCATTTACAATTGTTCAGGATGAGGCAAGTTGTGTGGTTTATGGGATGCCTGGTGAGGCAGTTAAAATTGGCGCGGCAACCCAGGTCCTTTCAATAGAGAAAATTGCTGGAGTTTTGTCCGATTTATGCAAGTTATCCTAAAAGTATTCATCCAATTTCAGGTAATCTGAATTAAAGATATCAACTATGAATAACACTATTTTAGTCGTTGAAGACAGCCTGACTCAGGCAATGATTCTGGAAAATATCCTTCAGAACTGCAATTATCAGGTATTTATTGTTAGTGATGGATTGAAAGCCCTTGATTGGCTTAAAGATAACAGACCCGATCTTGTAATCTCGGATGTTTTGATGCCAAAGATGGACGGATACGAACTTTGCAAACAAATCAAGACACAATTTGGCACATCTGATATTCCTGTCATATTATTGACTTCCCTTACAGGAACGCACGAAGTCATCGATGGATTGATTGCAGGTGCAGATAGTTTTATCACCAAACCTTATGATAAAGAATATCTGATAGCCCATATTGCGAAAATTCTTGCTGAAAAGAAGGACGCCCTATCTGAAAAGAAGGATTTTGGTGTTGAAATCGAATTTGAAGGGAAAAAAAGGTTCATTCAGTCAGACCAGAAACAAATTATTAAACTTCTGCTCAGTATTTATGAAGGGGCGGTTCAACAGAATTCAAGGTTGCTTCAATCACAGGAGCAACTGAGAATGTTGAATGAGAATCTTGGATCGCTCGTTGATGAAAGGACTGCAGAACTTTCAGGGGAGATAGAAATGAGAAAAAAAACCGAAAAAAACCTGAAAGAAAGTGAGCAGCGTTTACAATATGTTTTACAGGGGAGCCAGCTCGGATACTGGGATTGGAACATTGAAACCAATGAGGTAAAGAGGAACGAACAATGGGCAGAGATGCTCGGTTACCGTTTGGACGATATTGAATTCACAGTAAAACAATTGGTTGATTTCATCCATCCGGATGACCAGGCAAAAGCCCAGAAGTCAATCATGGATCATCTGGAAGGGGCAATCCCAACTCATAGGGTAGAGTACCGAATGCGGACCAAAGACGGAAATTATAAATGGATCCTCGATCAGGCTCAGGCAGTGGAATGGGATAGCAATGGAAAACCGATCAGGATGAGCGGTACACATACAGATATCACTGAACTGAAACATGCCGAAGAATCTTTAAAACAAAAGAACGAGGAACTGGTTAAGATAAATGCAGAAAAAGATAAGTTCTTCTCCATCATTGCACACGATTTGCGTGGACCGTTTGGTGCATTTATGGGGCTTACAGAAGTGCTTACTGATGAACTGCCAATATTGAATCCTGATGAACTTACTCAATTGGCCGAGACAATGCGAAAATCAGCCTTAAACCTGAATGGATTGCTCAACAATCTTCTGGAATGGGCCAGAATGCACCGAGGACTAATTTCGTTTAAACCCGAAGTCATTAACTTACTTCCTTTTATAAAGGAGAGTACAGAAGTAATTATGGAATCGGCAAAAAACAAAAACATTGACATTGAATATTTTATACCAATTGATTTACAGATATTTGCAGATGTTAATACAATTCAGTCAGTTACCAGAAACCTTATTTCGAATGCAGCGAAATTTACCCCAAAGGCGGGGAAGATACTGGTATCAGCCAGAGCTATAGATCCGGATAGTGTTGAAATAAGTGTTAAGGACTCAGGTATCGGCATGACTGAAAAAATGATGAATCACTTGTTCGATATCGACGTCCGAACCAATCGGAATGGAACAGATGGTGAACCGAGTACTGGATTGGGACTCATTCTATGTAAAGAATTTGTGGAGCGAAACAATGGTCAGCTTTGGATGGAAAGTGTTGAAGGATTGGGTTCTACGTTTTATTTTACTGTTCCATCCCGTCCTTCGCCAAATGCTGCACAAACTACCGGGAAATTGCCCATAACCATCGAAACAGAAAACCAATCAGGACATATTCAAATTTTGATCAGTGAAGATGACGAAACTTCTGCACTTTTGCTCCGAAGAATGGTCTCGGGTTATTGCAAAGATATTTTAATGGCTCAAAATGGAGCCGAAGCAGTCGATGCTTGCAAGAACAACCCCAAAATTAAATTGATTTTTATGGATATCAATATGCCTGAAGTGGATGGCTATGAAGCCACAAGACAAATACGGTTATTTAATCGGGAAGTGGTTATTATAGCGCAAACTGCATTTGTTTTCGACAACGACCAAAAGAAAACTCTACAGGCAGGGTTCAACGATTTTCTATCCAAACCAATTGCCAAAGAAAAGTTGTTGGCTATGATGCATAAATATATTGGTTAATTTAAAATAATTAATTTAAAATTAAACTGTACTGATATAATCCAAAATTGTATTTTTGCATTGCAACAATAAAAATAACACTACGTTCAGTTCAAATTTCAATTATGGAAAAGAATATCTTTGTCGGCTTCCTGTTTGTTATGACATTTTTTTTTACAAATGCGCAGACTCAGGAGAAACCCGACTCTTTACCTCCTTCTGGAAATGACCTTGTCAATCAGGGTGTTGAATTATATGACAAAGGTAAGGCGGAAGAGGCAATCAAAAAATTCAAACTTGTCAGTCCTTACGATCCGTCGTATGCCATTGCTTGTTACGAAATGGCACTTGCCTATGACGATCTGAACAATTATGATGCTGCTTTGCTAAAGTGTGAGGAGTCTTTGGCACTTGATAGTACCGATGTTCACGCTTTGGTCATGAAAGGTAGCATTCTGGACGAGTTGAACCGGACTCCTGAAGCGATCAAATGGTTGGAAACTGTTGAGAGAAAATATCCCTTCAATCAGAACCTTCTTTACAATCTGGGGCTTTGCTACCTGAATAATAAGGAGATACAAAAAGCTGAAAATACGATCATCAAGGGGCTGCATTACAATCCTTATCACGGTTCATCCCACATGGCCCTGGCTCGGATCAATATGATGATGGGACGCAAAGCTCAGGCTTATCTGGCCTACAACATGGGGATCATGATGAACCCAAGGCTTGATTATGTGAAACGGTTCGAAGAGGCGATCAGTGGGAAAATGGATTCCATTTCGAAAAGTTACCTGTATCCCTATCCTCAAGGTTACAACCACATCAAGTGGGACGACCTTACCGGTTTGCTCAATGCCGAAGTGGCTTTCAGGGAAGATTTTCCATACGAGTACAAACTTAATTTTTTGAGCTGCCGCCAGACTTTTCTGCTTTTCCAGAAAATGAAGTTTGACGAAAAAGATACGACCTTTTACAATCAGGTCTATGTGAGGCTTTTCGGTAAAGTTGTGGAGAATAATGATTTTGAGACTTATCTTAATTACATGTTAAAAAATACAGAAAATCAGGTTGTTAATGAATGGCACGAAAAGAATAAAACAAAAAACGATGCGTTTGTCGATCAGATCAGAACATTGATCGACTTATGGAAAGAATACGGCTTCTCGTTAGCAAATGAGGTAAAACATCAGAAAGTTGTTCATTCAACCGAAAAAGGATCCCTTGAAAGTGTCGGGATTTTAACAGATTCTCCCCAACCTTCAAAAGAGGGACCATGGTGTTTCATCAGTAATTCCGGTGCTGTCAATCAAAAGGGTAATTATAAAAACAACAAGCGGGAAGGTGAATTTAAGCTTTTCTGGTGGGATGGGAAATTGAAGCAGCACCTCAACTATAATAACGATCTGTTGGATGGTCAAAATTACACCTTTCACCCAAATGGTGCCAAATCGGGTATTTATCCCCGAACCAATGGGATCACAGATGGGGCGGAAGAAGAATTCGATTCTGCCAATAACCTCATATCCAGAACCCTGTATAAAAATGGTAAAGCTGAAGGAAAATCATTGTTCACCAATCATGACATAGGTTTCAGCCGGGAATTGTCGTGGGTCAACGATAAGCTTGAAGGCAAAATGGTTGAAAAATGGCTGAACGGAAACCTAAAAACCGAGGCTGCATATGTCGATAGTTTGCTTCAGGGGCCTTATAAGAAATGGTATGGCAACGGTCAACCCGAATGGGAAGGGAATTACGACAAGGGCGTTCAAACCGGTAAATGGTTTTCCTGGTATCCTTCAGGTGTAAAAAGTGCTGAAGGTATTTTTGATGCAACAGGCAATCCTACAGGTATTTATAATGAATTCGATCACAATGGTAAATTATCCTCCCGGATCGAAGGGTACAAGGATGGGAAACCTGATGGTGTCCAAACCTTCTTTTTTACTGACGGAAAAGTTCAAGCGCGGTTAATTCTAAAGGAAGATGTATTCAAACACATCGAGTGGTTTAACTTGTTGGGCGAAAAGTTTTATGAAGCGGATGAAAAAGACGGAGTAATTCTTTATAAACATTTTTTCCCCGAAGGTTCCCCTAAAATTGAAGGGAAATTCGTCAATGGGCAAAGGGAAGGGATTTGGAAAAATTTCAATGTTTTAGGAAAGGTCATCAGTGCCGAACAATACCATTACGGTTTGCAATCGGGACCACAAAAATATTTCCATCCAAATGGGACACTTTCACTTGTTTATGCCTGCGACAGTGGTAAAATCATTGGGAAAGCGATCCGGTATGGTATGAAGGGCCATATCACCATGACAGGTTATTATGATGGGGAAGGGTCAACAGGCAAGTGGACAAACTATTACAGCAATGATTCGATTGAAAGTGTGGCATTTTTTGCTAAAGGAAAACCGGCTGGGAAAAAGATAAGTTATTCGCCAGATGGGAAACCGGCAATGGAAGAAACTTTTAACGAAAGTGGAGAGCGTATTGCCGTTAAAAATTTCGATCAGGATGGAAAGGTTATAGACAATGTAATTTTTCCATATGGTCCTTTAAGCTATGTCCTTCATTATCAAAATGGTAAAACAAAGTCGGAAAGGACGGTAAGTGACCGGAAGTTGAATGGCGTTCAGGAAGATTACTTTCCGAATGGACAATTGAAGAGCAGTCATACCTCCATTTTCGGAAATGAGCAAGGCCCATCGCAGGAATGGGACCACCACGGAAATCTTGTCGATTCGAGGAACTTTTCCATAAACGAAATGGATGGCAAATGGACCGAATTTAAAAATGGGCAACTCCTGACCATCGATTCGTATGAAATGGGAGCCAACCAGGGATTATTTCAGGAATACCATCCAAACGGACATCTTTTCAGAGCATTTATGGAAGAGGGGGGCGAACGTCAGGGAAATTCAGATTGTTTTGCTACCGACAGCACCTGGATGTATGGGGTTAAATATCTCAATGATGTGGCTTATGCTGTTTCCTACCTTGATAACCAGGGGAAACTTCATGCCAATGAAAAGATGGACGATTCAAAAAAAGAGATTGTTTGTTACTTTAAAGATGGCAAGGTATCGGCCCGTTTGCCATTTGCGAAAGGAATCTTTGATGGGAAACATTCCACCTATTATACAAATGGAAAATTGCAGCGCGAAATCAGTTATGTCAACGACTACCGCGAAGGTCAATCGAAATATTATTACGAAAACGGTATCCTCAAAGAGTTGTACAACTGGAAGAACGGAACCATGACAGGTCCGTTCAATTCCTATTTTGCCAATGGACAAAAAGAGATGGAAGGCAGCTATCTTTCAAATAAAAAAACGGGTAAATGGTTGGTTTACAATCAAACAGGTAAAGTAATAGAAACTCTCTTTTATTCGAATGACGAACTCTATGACATCAAATAAGGGATATTTCAAGATTTGCATTCTGGTTATCTTTTCATTTATTCTGCTTCAGGCCTATCCAAAAGATCTGAAGCCGGGTTTGGAGTTTGATGCTTTGAAAGCTAAATTTCCTGATAATCCAATTGTAACCGTCCTGCAAAAGCGGGATGTCACTATCCTTCCTGATGAAAAGGGCGTTCCGATCACACGGATCACAGATAATCAAGTTGAAATGATCTTGTCGGACAATGGGGCAGATCTATCCGAATCAAAAGAGTATTTTAACAGCAAAACCGAGGTGAAGAAATTTGAAGCTTATAGCCTGGTACCTGATGGAAATAAATACAAGAAATTGGAAGTTAGGGATTTAAAGAAAAGCTCCGATTTTGGGGACAACCTTTATTATGACGATACCTATTGTTATGCGTTCAATTTCCCGGCTACAGGCAAAGGTGTCAAAAGGATTACCTACAGTGAAACAGAGATTACAGATCCTTATTATCCGTTTATGTTCTTTTTTGCTGCTAATATCCCTGTCGATCAGGCTGAACTGACCATTACAATGCCTGAAAACATCAAGATCAATTTTCAACTTTTTGGGGCCGACACGACTTCGATCCACTCATCCAAAATTGTAAAAGGAAAAATGGTCACTTATCATTGGATCAGCCAACAACCCAAAATTTTCCACAGCGATGAACTGACACCGGCAACCCGGTACTTTCGTCCGCATTTGATCGTAAACATTGCTTCCTCTTCCGGCAAAACTGGAACCACGCGTTACATTGGAACATTGGATGACCTTTACAATTGGATCGACCAAAAAACAGGAGACCTGAACAAGACAATATCGCCCGAAATTTCCCAAATGACAGATTCGGTAACGTTGGGTATCACCGATACAACAGAAAAAATCAGGGCAATTTACAAATGGGTCCAAAACAATATCAAATACATCGCTATCGAGGACGGCGATAATGGTTATGTTCCACGGGAAGCTTCGTTGGTGTTGAAACGTCGGTATGGTGATTGCAAAGATAAGTCAAGCATTCTAACTGCCATGATCAGATCGACTGGCCAAAATGCTTCAGTTGTAACCGTGGGAACCCGGAGCCTGCCTTATAAATATTCACAATTTCCTTCAATAGCCTGTGCCGACCATATGGTTGCCGTTTGGTGGAACAATGACCATCCAATGATTTTGGATGGGACTTCCCGTCACAATAAATTGGAAGAGGTTCCGGCTTTTATACAAGGTAAGGAATCTGTGATCAGGGCAAGGGATGGGAAGTACCAGATTTACGAAATTCCGGTTGCGGATATAGACCATAATGTACAAAACGATACGGTCCGGTTTTCAATAGAGAACAATCGGATCAGAGGCACAGGAAACTCAATAATTGATGGTGAGCGTAAAGTTTTAATTATAAGTAAGTTGGAAAATGAAGAATTGAAAAAGCAACTTGAAATGTGGCCGGGAGCTATCTTTCCTGCAAGTGATAAGCTTCTTGTAACCGATCTTAAATTGTCGGATTTCAACAACGTCTATATTCCACTGAAAGTTGATTATCAATTTGTACTTCCCGACTACATTACCCGTCAGGATAAGCAAATATATGTCAACATGAACATTGAACGCGACCTTCTCCAATGGGAGGTAAAAGCAGATCGGGTGCTGCCAATTGAGATTGATTTTAAAAGGGAGCATCAAATCAATTATAGACTTAAAATTCCTGAAAACATGAAAGTTGGCTTTCTCCCGAAACCGACATCTTTTGAGAATCCTCTGTTTGGATTTTCACAGGACTATCAACAATCAGGTGATGAGATCCATCTGAAAACAAAGATTTACCTGAATACCCTTCTTATTGAAGGAAAGGATATTGTAATTTTCAGGGAAATGCTCGAAAATTTGAAAAAAGCTTACAGGCAAACGATAGCCTTAGAAATAAAGTAGAAATAAAGTAGAAATAAATTGAAATAAAATAGAAATATTATCAATGAAAGAATATATCTTATTGATTTTGATGGCCTTATCGTTTCAATTGTACGGTCAGACAGAATTTGAAAAATACAATTGGGATACCTTTCCCATGGTTTCCGGCAAAGATACGGTCAAATGTGTAAACGGAGCTTCTGTAACGCTTGAACGGAGGATTTTTGAGACCTATTTAAACAAGGAAA
>JBAXWR010000295.1:0-8917 GCA_037128295.1 Mariniphaga sp. | reverse complement strand
CGGGAATCCCGGTTGTGATTGGTGAAACCCATCCTCAGACAAGTTTGATTTTTAGTGGTATAGCAAATGAAAAAGGATCTCCTGTGGTTTTTGCCGATCTTCTGTTTAATACAGGGCTTGGCCTCCAATCTTTAGATGCACGTCAGGTTTTTAATGTCAGAAAGGGTAGGGAAGTCGTTTATGAAAATTTGAGGCTAGGCCTTTTAGGACAGTATCAGTCAAAAAACATTTGTACTGTTCTGGCTGCTGTTGATGGATTACGGCGCAAGGGATGGGATATTCCAGATCAATCCCTACGATCGGGATTGGAAAAAGTAGTTGAAAATACCGGATTGGCCGGGCGTTGGCAGGTAATTGGGGCCAATCCACGAATTATTTGTGATACAGGACATAACGTTGGTGGAATTCGTGAAGTTGTTGCACAACTCCAACAGGTTCCTTATAAGACCCTTCATTTTGTGATTGGAATGGTAAACGATAAAGACATAATGGGAGTGCTTGCCCTTTTGCCCCGCGATGCCATTTATTATTTTACAAAAGCAAACATTCCACGTGCTTTGGATGAAACAAAGCTAATGAAAACGGCGGCACATTTCAAACTTTATGGTTCTACATATCCTTCTGTAAAAGAGGCAATTGCAGCGGCAAAGCAAAATTCCTTGCCCGAAGACCTTATTTTTATTGGGGGAAGCACCTTTGTCGTGGCCGAGGCGATTTAATTTTTGTCTTAAATAATATGTGATTTTATGTACTTACTCATTCAATATTCTTTAAATTCGCGTACTTTTTGATAGACTAGTTCAAAAGTTAAAATAAGCTTCAATATGGAATTACTTGATCAAATAAAAACACGGGCCCGTCAATTGCAAAACAGGATTGTTCTTGCAGAAGGAACTGAATTAAGAACCTTAAAAGCGGCCGAAATTATCATTAATGAAAAACTGGCACGGATCATCCTGCTTGGAAATCCCGACAAAATAGAAGAGATTACTTTTAAGGAAGGGATAAATGTTTCAGGTGCTGAAATCATAGATCCTTCGACAGATGATAAAAGGCAGCAGTACGCTGAATTAATGGTAGAAATAAGAAAAAACAAAGGTTTAACCATGGAAGAGGCACTCGCTTCCTTAAATGACCCTTTGGTTTTTGGCCCGATGATGATCAAAGCAGGAGATGCTGATGGTGAAATTGCAGGTGCAATCAATGCGACGGGCGACGTCCTTAGGCCGGCATTGCAATACGTAAAAACTTTGCCTGGAGTAAGTGTGGTTTCTGGGGTGTTTTTTATGCTTTTTAAAGATAAGACCGTTGGTGACAATGGTGTTCTCGTTTTTGCGGACTGTGCTGTTATGCCAGACCCTGACGAAAGACAACTGGCTGAGATTGCAGTTACCACCGCTAAGACAGCCAAAGCCATTGCCGGTATTGAACCAAGGATCGCGATGCTTTCTTTTTCAACTAAGGGAAGTGCCAAACATCCGCTTGTAAATAAAGTTGTAAATGCGACACGAATTGCACGGGAGATGGATTCAACATTGTTGATCGATGGTGAAATGCAACTTGATGCTGCTTTGGTAGAGACAGTTGGTCAACTTAAATCTCCAGGAAGCAAAGTTGCCGGAAAAGCAAATGTTCTGGTTTTTCCTGGGCTTGAATCGGCGAATATTGGTTATAAACTGGTGCAACGGCTTGCAGGTGCCGAGGCGATTGGGCCTATCCTTCAAGGAATGGCCGCACCGATAAACGACCTTTCCAGGGGTTGTTCTGTAAGCGATATCGTGAACATGGTGGCCATTACAGCAAACCAGGCCGGCTAACTGGAGATTTGGAGTGGGTGAGAATGGGTGAGGGTGAGATAGGGAGAATGGAAAGTTAGCAGTTGCCAGAAGGAAATATAATTGAGATACAATTGAAATACCTTTATCTTTCGACTTCGTGCAGTTTGCCAGCCGCCAGTAACCAGTTGCCAGTAACAAAAAATAAAATAAAGTTGAATAAAAATATAAATAAATGGAAGACCTGATTATTGAACCCATTGAGGATTTCGGCTTAAGCAAAAAGCAGCAGCAAAAAACGCTCTTTTCAAAAATAGGAATTGTCGGTTGTGGTAAAGACGGACAGAATATTGCGCGGATTGCCAGTGCGAATGGGATAGAAGTCGTTTTTGTCGAATTGTCGGAAGAGAGGATACAAAATGCATACAAAAGGTTGGATATTGTCCTTGAACGCCGCATTGAGAACTGGGGTATGACCCAAAGTGAGAAAAAATTGATCCTTTCAAGAATAAGGGGAAGTGTCGAGTATAGTGTTCTCAAGGATTGTGACTTTGTGATCGAAGCCATCAGGGCAGAATCGAGCGAACGGAAAATTACAGAACGTAAAGATGTTTTTAGAAAGGTTGAAGAAGTCGTAAATCCGGATTGCATCATTGCAACCAATTCAACCACTATTATCATCACCGAGCTCTCATCTGAACTAAAATACCGTGACCGTTGTGTAAGCCTCCATTTCTTTGTCCAATCTCCTGAGGCACGTGTTTGTGAGGTAGTTAAAGGGTTATATACTTCCGAAGAAGTTTACAGTAAGGTTTTGAAATTTGTAAAAATGGTCAATCGTCAGGCTATTCCTGTTGAAGAATCTGCCGGTCTTATCTCTATTCGGTTATATACTGCCCTTTTGAATGAGGCATGTGAAGTGCTTCTTGAAGGTGTTGCCTCAATGGTTGATATCGACTCTGTGTGGAAAGTAGGTTTCGGGATGCGTTTTGGGCCATTCGAATTGGCAGATATTTTGGGGATCGACAAAATTAACCGATGGATGGAAAACCTCTATTCCGAATTTGGCGACCCAAGGTACATGGCATCACCAGTAATCAAAAAACTGAACAGAGCCAAAAGGTTTGGTGTCCATACCTGCGGCGGTTTTTATAAATATGACACTAACGGAAAATTGGTTGGTGCAGGTCCTCTTAACAACGAGAGAATATAAACAAGGAAACAAACTCACAAATGAAAATATTGGTCATCAATTGCGGAAGTTCCTCTATTAAATACCAGTTCTATTCTTTGGCCGACAATCGTGTTCTTGCCAAAGGTATCGTGGAAAAGATAGGGATGAAAGGTTCTTTTTTGAAGCATGAAAAGGAATCGGGTCAAAAGGTTCTTTTCGAAGGGGAAATACTCGATCACAAAATCGGGATTGAATACATCCTTGGAGTTCTTTCTAGTGTTAAGCATGGTTGTGTCGCTACCCTTCAGGATATCAATGCAGTGGGTCACCGTGTTGTTCACGGAGGCGAAGAATTCAGCGAGAGTGTATTGCTTTCTGATGAAACAATCGTAGCACTTGAAAAATACAATGAACTTGCACCATTGCATAATCCGCCCAATTTAAAAGGTATTTATGCCATTAAAGCCCTAATACCTGAAATTCCGCAAGTTGCCGTTTTCGATACCGCATTCCACCATACAATGCCGCAACATGCCTTTATGTATGCCATTCCTTATGCCCTTTATAAAAAATACGGTATCAGGCGGTATGGATTTCATGGTACAAGTCACAGGTATGTCTCTAACAGGGCTTGCGAAATTTTAGGCGTTGATCCCTCAACTGTGAAAATTATCACGTGCCATTTGGGAAATGGTGCTTCAGCATGTGCCATAAAATTTGGTGAATCGATCGACACATCGATGGGTTTTACCCCTGTTGAAGGTTTGATCATGGGTACACGTTCTGGAGATATCGATATGGGGGCTGTTACCTATATTATGGATAAAGAAAGGATCGGCACAAAATCGGCATCGATCCTTTTCAACAAACACAGCGGATTGCTCGGAATTACCGGAATCTCATTTGATATGAGGGAAATTAGTGCATCGGCAGCAAATGGTGATGAACGTTGCCAACTTGCAATAAAAATGTTAAATTATAGAATAAAGAAATACATTGGAGCCTACGCAGCAGCTATGGGTGGAGTGGATATTCTTGTTTTCACAGGAGGCTTAGGCGAAAATTCTGATATTACACGTTCAGGGGTATGCGAAAATCTTGAATTTTTAGGGATTGAGATTGATCCACAGATTAATACAGGATTAAGGAGCCAGGAACAAGTGATCAGTAAAGGGGGTTCAAGGGTGAAGGTTATGGTGGTTCCAACCAACGAAGAGTTGATGATTGCCATTGATACTCAGAATATTGTATATAAAAAGGTAATCAATTCTTAATTAAGTTTTAGCTAATGCCCGGTCGAAGTTTGCTTTCCCGGTATCATCCGGGGAGTTATTCGGAAGAGCAATTCCTGATTGAAAAACGAATATTTGGACATTCTGTTTTTGTTTCCGGGTTGCTGGTGGTTGCCATTTGGTTGGTCAAACTTTTTGAAATTGAATTTGGTTTCGATTTATCGTTTTTTGGGATTCTTCCGCGTGAACTTATTGGTTTGCGCGGAATTATTTTTTCCCCATTGATACATGGCAATTTGGAACATTTGGTTGCTAATTCATTGCCACTGTTTGTGCTTGGTTTTTCCCTGTTCTTTTTTTATCGAAAATCTGCATATGCAATTTTTACTTTAACTTACCTCTTCTCAGGAGTTTTTGTTTGGATTGGCGGAAGGGAGGCTCTGCACATTGGAGCAAGCGGTGTCATCTATGGCCTGGCTGCATTTTTATTCTTAAGTGGTGTTATCAGCTATAATATCAGGTTGTTAACAATATCATTAATCGTTACGTTCCTTTATGGTAGTATGTTTTGGGGCATATTCCCATTGAAACCGGAAATCTCATGGGAATCGCACTTGTGGGGTGGTCTGTCAGGGTTTGTGCTGGCTTGGTTGTACCGCAAATCAGCTCCGATTGTCGAAGTTGAAAATGATGATATGACTGACGAAGCAGAGGATATAGAAGAACGGGAATTGGATGAGGGAAACAGCCTACCGGAAGAAAATTCCACAAAAGGGGTTCATTAAAATCAGATAATTGTTGTACTTTCGCACCCAATATAAATAGTAATCAGTTCTGAAAAACATGATCAGTAGAAGGATTATCCGCACCAAGGTTCTGCAAATATTTTATGCGCATGTATCTTCCCCATCCAAAACAATGACTCAGTCTGAGTCGGAACTTCTCTTCAGCATCCGTAAAACTTACGATTTGTATCATCTTTTATTCGCAATCCTAAGTGAATTAAAAGATTTTTCAAAAGGTCGGATCGAATCAAGAAGACTGAAAAACCTTCCTACAAAGGACGACCTCAACCCAAACCTCCGGTTTATTAATAACAGGCTGATCAAAAGGTTGGAAAAAGATAAAAGTCTCAATAGCTACCTGTCGAAGAATAAACTGAGTTGGTCGCAGTACCCCGACCTCATCAAAGGAATTCATGCCGCAATGATCGATTCCGATTTATATATTAGCTATATCAACTCTGAAACAGACGACTTTAAAAATGACCGTAGGTTTTGTGAGGATTTTTTTAGCGAAGTATTGGTCAACAGCGAATTGATGCTCAACGAGCTGGAAGAACAAAGCATTTATTGGAATGATGATCTCGACTTTACGATTTCGATGGTGATTAAAACAATTAAAAAGTTCAAGACAGAGGAAGACCATAACGAATACCTGATGTCACTTTACAAAGATGAAGAAGATCAGGAGTTTACAACTAAATTGTTTAGAAAGGCAATTCTCAGTAATCATGATAACCGGAGGGTCATCGAGAATTACACCAAGAATTGGGATGTTGACCGTGTTGCCATTATGGATATACTGATTATGGAGTTGGCCTTGACCGAATTGATGGAATTTCCATCAATACCGATAAAGGTTACCTTGAACGAATACATCGAATTGGCTAAGTATTATAGTACAAACAGGAGCAGCACCTTTATAAATGGGATTCTTGACCGTATCACCAAAGATTATAAGGAAAAAGGGCGAATAGTTAAAGCAGGCCGAGGATTAATGGAAGGATGAGGTTAATATTTTATAATATATTGAAATTCATAATATTAATATATTTTTCTGCCTCTTGTGGTACGAGGAATCCTTCACAAAAAATGAGTACTTCCCAACCACAAAATAGTGAAAAAATTCCTGGTAAAATTGTATTTGAAAAGGAAATTCATAATTTTGGTACGTTGAAAGAAGGTGAAGTTGTTGCGTTTTCTTTTAAATTTAGCAACAATGGCGGGTCTCCTTTCAAAATTGTAAAAGCAGAACCATCGTGTGGTTGTATAGAAGTTAAGTTTCCGGACAGTGAAATATTACCAGGAGATTCTTCTGTTGTATCAGTTATTTTTAATTCTTCCGGTGAATGGGGCAATCAACTGAAGGGCGCTACGGTTGAAACTTCGGAAGGTGAACAAAAAGAATTGCAGGTAGGCGCATATATAGACAATAAACAGTTTAATAATCTTTTAAATAATCAAAAATGAGTTCTATTTTATTTATTATTGCCCAAGGGATGGGAGGCTCAAATCCTACTTCTATGTTGTTGATGATGGGATTAATGATCGTTGTTTTTTACTTCTTTATGATCAGGCCACAAATGAATAAACAGAAAGAATTGAACAAATTCAGGTCTGCACTTCAAAAAGGGGATAAAGTCGTCACAACGGGTGGTATCTACGGTAAAATCGATGAAATAAAAGATAATAACATTATCATTCTCGAAGTTGCCCAGAGTGTAAAACTTAAAGTTGACAAAAGCGTGGTGTTGAAAGATATGTCTGATGCTCCCGTAGCGAAGTAATTGTCGATTAACCGGTTTATACTGAATTATGAAAAGGCTGGGAAACCGGCCTTTCGATTTTCCCTAAATAATACCCAGCTATGTTTAATCGGATCATTGAGTATTTCAAATCAGAATTTGGCTCTTTTGCAAATGGAAAAGCATTCGTCTTTTTGGTTTGTCTGGGGTTGTCTTCTTTTTTGTGGTTTCTCAATGCACTCGAAAAACATTATACCGATCATATCACTGTGCCTGTAAAGTACATTAATATCCCAAAAGATAAGGATCTGATAGGCAAATTGCCAGATAAATTCGAGGTTACGGTTGATGCTTTTGGCTACACTTTATTACAGCACAAATTGAGCCTAGCTTTTTCGCATATCTTTCTTGATGTTAATGAATTGACTAATAACAACTTAGAAAGTAGGTACATGTCGAAATTCACTATTTCGACCAATGGTCACAAGGATGAGTTTGCCAAGCAGATCAGCAGTGAAATCGAAATCATCAACATCAGGCCCGACACGATCAATTTTTATGTCACCAATGTAATCGAAAAATTAGTTAAAGTCCACCCTGTGGTTGGACTAGATTTTGACAAGGAATTTATTTTGCAGAAACCCCCGGTTGCAAATCCTGATATGGTTTTGGTCCGTGGCCCGGAATTCATTTTGGATACGTTAAAGTATATTTATACAAAATCCATCATATTAAAAAAATTGTCACATGATGTTGAACAAAAGGCTGATCTTGTTCTGCTGCCAGAGCTAAAATCTGAAGTGGAGGAGGTTAAGGTGCAAATTGCTGTAGAACAATATACAGAAGCAAAATTTGAACTTCCCCTTGTGATCCTTAACCAACCCGATTCTTTGCTCATAAAAACTTTTCCTTCCAAAATTAAAGTCACATGCCGCGTTGGGTTAAGTCAATACAATAAATTGAACAATAGTAGTTTCCAGGCAATAATCGACTATTCTACACATTCTATGATCAACTCAAAACTGCCGGTTAAACTCAATAAGGTTCCTGAAACCGTACTTACTGTTGACTATTTTCCCAAAGAGGTGGAATACATTATCGAAAGGAAATAATTTGTTTTATGAAGAAAGTTGGCATTACAGGTGGGATTGGAAGCGGAAAAACAACTGTCTGCGAAATATTCCGATTGCTCGGGGTGCCTGTTTTCCATGCAGATGATGAAGCCAGATATCTGCAGAACAACGATATATCGATCAGGAACCAATTAGTTGGACTTTTGGGGGCAGATATTTATTTATCAAGTGGTTTACTTGATCGGAAAAAACTTGCCAGTTTAATATTTAATAATCAGGAGTTGCTCGCGAACGTAAATCAAATAATACATCCTGCTGTAAGACAGCGCTTTATTAAATGGTCGCTTGAATATACAAATGAACCATATGTCCTTTATGAAGCTGCAATTCTTCTTGAAAGTGGCTATTCATTAGATTTTGAAATTAATGTTTTAATCCTGGCAGATGAAAATGCCCGTATCGAACGGGTTACAAGGCGTGATCGTATTAGCGGGGATCTTGTTCGCGAACGCATTAGAAATCAGATGCCAGACAGTCAGAAAATCAACCTGGTCGATTATATCATCGAAAACAACAATCGTCAGTTATTGATCCCTCAAATCATTGAGCTTGACAAGGAAATCCGAGAAAAATATTCACTTAGTAGTACCATAGTATTAACATAAAATGGTTATTTGAAATAAAACTTCTAAAATATCGACCTTAATAGGGCAAAATTGTCACTTTTTTGTGATATTTGCCGCTGAAAATATTATCCAATCCAAAATCTGTATTATATGTATAAAATTCAGACGCTTAACAAGATAGATCAGGAAGGTCTACAGGTGTTCCCTTCATCTGCTTATCAGATTGCCAATGAAATTGCTGATCCCGATGCAATTGTTCTGCGAAGTTTCAGTATGCACGACATGGAGATTCCCCAATCAGTAAAAGCTATTGCCAGGGCAGGGGCCGGCGTTAACAATATTCCGCTTGCCAAATGTACCGAAAAAGGGATTGTTGTATTTAATACTCCGGGGGCAAATGCCAATGGTGTCAAAGAACTCGTCATTGCAGGGTTGTTGCTTGCGTCCCGTGACCTGATTGGTGGTGTCCAATGGGCAAAAAGCCTTACAGCCGAAGGCGATAAAGTTCCG
>JBAXWR010000294.1:0-8925 GCA_037128295.1 Mariniphaga sp. | reverse complement strand
AAAGCAAGGAGGCAGCAGCGCTCGACCAGCCATAGATCTGTTTGCCATTATCGACTGTGAGCCAGTGGTTAAGTGTTTTTTCGACAATCTGTTTATTTTCAGGCTGTTCAGTAGATAGCATATGCAAAGGCCACACCATTAACAGATGCGACCAGTGACGGTGCGATTGGGCAAAAGGGACGTTGGGACCAATCATAAAGCCGTTCTCATTCTGAGGATAAGGAACAAGGTCGCGCAGGATACGTTCCCATTCAGATCGTTGTGGATCTTTGAAACCATATTGTTTATCCAGGTCCAGCAATGTTGTACATCCCCACCTGAGCAACGAAAGGTTATAGTTATTGTCCACATCGCCATCTTTATTGTACTCGGGCGAATGAAGTAACGGAAGGTGAAGTTTGCCATCAGCTCCATATTTAAGCAGATGCAGGTATAAATTAATGCTCCCTTTCAGCAACGGATAGAAACTGTGCCGCTTTTGGTCGGTCACCAGCAAATCGTCCATCGAATAGCGGTACTGTTGCCAGTAGTTGAACAGTGCCCAGGTGAAATCTCCGGGATTGATATAGTTTTGAGGCGCACAGGTGCCATCACCCCTAAGCCCTTCATAGTCGGTAGTATGTGGAACAGTGGCACAACTGTCAAAACCCCAGATGCTTTTGGCATTGAACACAAAATTATCACGTTTTGCATCAAGAAACCGGGTGAAGGACTCCCCCAATTCCAGGTGATTGGCGGTATAGACAGGAGAATAAGCGATCTCGATATTGAGGTTCCACCAGATGCGGGGCCATCCTGTAGAACGGTACCATGGACCCAGAAGGTCGATCACCTGCCTGTCCTGCCGTGTGGCACAAGCCAGCTTATACATTTGTACCCAATAAAAACCCTCAACCTGTTTGTCGGGCACCGATAAGAAACTGGCTGGGTAATATTCATGCCACCATTTGCGGTGCGCCATTTCGAGTGTTTTGATTGGTACCGCAGCTACACGGCTTACTGTTTGAATGGCAGTTGCCTTGGCAGAAAGTTCTGGATAGGAATCGGCTACAGACAATGTAAGTCGGCGGTTATTTGGCTTACCCTTTACCTGCCACGCAGTTGCATAGGCTCCACCTGCCGCACGACGTTGGACACAAAAACTGAAACCGTTTTCATCTCCAACTTCCGCAGGAGGATTCGGCTCAAGAGTCACCTTTAGCAACTTATCAAGGAAAACCTCAGATTTCTCCGGTTCCCAAACAAACTTCGCATTCTGCTCACCACCCTGGGTCTCCAGATCAACCAGCAAAGCCATCTCGTTGGTGTGGTCCATCGCCCGGAATCGGATTAGCCCCTTATCGGTGACGATCTCTCCACGGACTTCTGCATTCCATAAGTCGAGCCGGAGATTGCCTGATTTTATAACACCTGCAGTTTTAAGGATCATTCCGCCAATGGGAAGACGGGCATTGTCACGACGATGATCCGTAACATCCGAGCTGCCAAGTTCAAAACGCAAGCGGTCAGGTCCGTCGGTATAAATCATCGTGCCTAGAAGTCCGTTACCAAGAAAAGCCCCATGGTCGAATTTTGCTGGTAAAGTATCCCATTTAAGGTCATGACGTGACAAAAACTTGGACCAATCGACTGTTGAATTGATACTTACAGGCTCAGGATTCCGTATCATCTTACCAACCTTAGTCAAGGTTTCAATATCGATTTTCCTTAGATTTCCTGCATAATCGGGTCCGACATCAATGGAAAAAATATTTCCGAACTTAACTGCGCCAACATAATCCTGATAGATTTTTTCGGCAGGCATGCACAATTGATCGTGCTTTGGAAGCGAATAAAACCACATTGCACCTCCCTCATGTTTTGGAAGGATCGGATAGGTGAATTCTGCCCCAATGTAACCTTTGTAACCGGCAACATGTTTATTGTAACCGGCACCCGAAATATCGTCCAATGCCGAAGGGCCACCCATTTCGCCCAACCGGATACGACCTGCCGGTGTTCCATGATTGTAACCCGGAAGACAGTTGGGTTGCAATTGAGCCACCCATTTATCAGTCTCTTCATGGCTCAATCCACCGTCACCCTGAGCATGGTCAAACCAGATGTATTCAATTGTACCATAATTGGTTAAAAGTTCCTTTAGCTGAGCCTTCTTTATTTCTGGATTCTTCCCGCCATCTTTTGAAAAAACAGCACCGGGAAATGTCCAGTCCCCTTCCGAGAAATAGAGGGCCAATTTAATCCCATATTTGTCGCACGATTTCCTGAGTTTTGCCAATACATCGATTTTCAAAGCACTGTTGGTCACTTTCTTTTCGGTAGTTTTTGTATCCCACAGGCAGAACCCATCGTGATGTTTGGTCAGGAACAGGATATACCCCATCCCGGCATCTTTGGCCACTTTGCACCATTGGTCGGTATTGCAACCTGTCGCCTTGAAATAAGTAGCATCTTTCCCTTCCGTGGGAGTCCACTCCTGTCCTGAAAACGTACTGAACGACCAGCAAATAAACATCCCAAACTTCATCTCCCTTATTTGTTCCGCACGGACTTTGTCATCAATCTTTGGGGCGGAATTCTGAGCATATCCGCTAACGTAACCAATTAGTATCAAGAATATTACTACAGTGGATTTGAAATTTAAAGGCTTCATGGATAATCGTTTTATGAGTTAGTATAAATTAACCAATCCCTAATGAGAATACCAAGCAAATTAGAATAAATGTGAAATACAAAAATCTGATATTTTCGGGCAAAAATGATTTCCAGACAGTCTTACAGATAAAATGCCAGTACCTTATTCGCAAAATCGTTGTACTCTTCCTTTCCTGAATAATAGTACATATTCCACATTGCGACGATAACGTTGCTGTAAGCTACTTGTTTTTCCTTGCCCAGAAATGTTTCTCCTCCGGAATATACCCTTGAATTTCCTTCGGTACTGATTTCGCCAGTAGTCTTTATGCGGCTCATTTCCCATCGGGTAGCACAAGCCAGGTTATTGTAGAGAGTCTGACGAATGGGTTCATCACTTTTCAGAACCGACAACAACCGAAATCCAATAGCAATACCGACACCCTGATAACTGCTGTCGTAACCGGTTCCTTCAAGGAAATAACCCTCAGGTTGTTTCTTTGCAAGTGCCAGGTTGGCAAAATCAATTCCTATGTTCATAGCAGAATTGTCGTTCAGGTATTTACCCATGGAATAGAATGCAAGGGCATCGAAAAACAGACGGTTGGGGGCATTGGCATCGATCTGCTTTAATAAAGCAGCCTTTGATTTCAGGTAATTTAATGAAAGTTGATATTTCGGAATAAGGATTTCAACCCTTTTTTTGGATGCCAACTGTGCCTGATAGCCAGAATTTTCCTGCAGGGCAAGCAACCCGGCCCCAAGCGCAGAATAGAAAAAGGCAATCCCACTTACTTTGTCACCTTCTGTTGCAACCGCTGTATTTACAAGATCGGGTGGTACGATCAATTGAAAATCCCCATCCGGCAATTGATATCTAAAGCTATATTCGATAGCCCTGACGACCATTTCCAGAGCTGTTGAATTTTGTGCATCAACCGCATAATCGGCAAGTGGTGAGATGCCCATCTGAAACCGGACATGAAAATAGGCAGTCTTGTTTCTGTCCAGGGCGCCAGCAGCATCCGTCTGGTTGGAGGTTGCCAGTTTCTCAATGACGTCATTTCTGAAAGCTGCAGTCATTTCGTTTTGTGTATAAAAGCGCTGATTGGCGTCTATTGTACAGACCGGAGGGTCAATGACGGTTTTCTCCGGATTGCTACAGGAGGAAAATGAAAAGACCAGAAGAATGAGAAAGTCAAGCTTCATAAATATTGCTTAATCAAGCGATGCTTTGATTCAGGAATAAAAATAGTCTTATTTCAGAGAGTTACAAAACAGGGATAATTAATATTCACTTCCTTCAACAGAAGTTTATAACTGGTTGTCATATTTTATCGCATTCTCCTTCTGCTTCTTCCCTGAATTTCCAAACGAATACATAAATCCAACATAGACAATTCTCGCCGATCGTTTACGGATCTCATACCGGTAAATTTCAGGAGTGTCAAGTCTGTAATTATTTCTAAGTGAATTGAATATATCAGATACCGTAAATAGAAGGGCCGCCTTCCTTTTGAATATTTCCTGTTTTAAAGCGGTGTTCATCACAAACGAAGGAAGTCTTTTCCCTTGAGGGGTAAGGCTTTCTGAAATATAATTGGAGGTGATTTGCCAAACTGTGTGCTTTGTGAGATTGATGCCAAGATTTCCGTTCACCATCCAGGATATCATTGATTTATTGCTGCTGTAACCAAGCGAGGAAGCATCCAGTTGATTGTAAAAAGTGTTGTTCGACAGGTTTAGGGTAGCAAATTTTCCGAATGAGGTGGACAAAATCAATTCAAGTCCTGATGATTCATTCTTCGCAAGGTTCTCCAGCGTATTTTGTAAAACACCATTGCCCAGATTTTTAGTAATGTTGGTTATGCCGTTGTAATGATACCTGTAATATAATGTTGATATAAAAGTAGTTACATTGTTCTTGATCTGATATCCCAATTCAAACGAATGAATATCCTCCGGTTTTAAATAGGGATTCCCAAGCCTTACATTTTGTAAATCTTGGTATTCCGGGAAAGGGTTTAACTCTTCGTCCTCAGGTCGTTTGATCCTGTGACTGTAATTCAATTGCAATTCCTGTTTATCGGTCAGCTTATACGACAGGTGCAACGAAGGATAGATCCTTGTGTATTGTTTGGGAATGATCGAATCGTGGGTGACAAGGTTAGCCTTGGTATAGGTTTGTTCACCCCGTACACCCGCCAGCAATCCGAACTTGCCGAATTCCTTCTCAAACGTCGCATAGACGACATGGGTATATTCAGTCCTGACAAAACGGTTGGAACGACCCATATCCCTGTTCCAAAGGTTTAAGGCAACATTCAAAGTATCCCTTTTAAGGTCCAGGTCGTTGTTCACATATTCGAGCAAATATCCCGACTCCAGCTTTCCACCTCCTGCCAACGGTTTAGAATATTCAACAGTAAGTTCCGATCCTTTGTTGATATGGTGATAAAACATATCATCGTATCTGACAATCGAATAAGGGGCACGATAATTATTTGTATAGTAGTTGTTCTCGTCTTCGGTTGAACGTGAAAAAATATGACTGACATTTAACTCATGCCCCTCTTTGTCGAAGAGATGCTGCCAGGTAGTTGTTATTTCCAGATCAGATTCTGCTTCTGGAAGATAACGTATTCTATCATAATCTGTTATGCTTTTCCCCTGATTATCGAGTAATGTATAAGTCGAAACATCATTCTGACGCTGAAAACGGTAATTGTAGTTGGATGAAATACCGATCTTGTTGTTGTCGTTCAATTGATAATCAATCCCTCCATTTAAAAGATTAAAAACAGGCCTTGCATTTCCAATTGCATAAGTTTTTGACTGGTTGACCAATTGGGAAGAGCTGAAAGTCTTGGTCGTGATATCGCTCAACCTGGTCCGGTCATCCTGACGGTAGCCAAAACTCCCGTAAATATTTAATTTGCCGGGATTATAATTTGCCATAGCATTAAAATTGTACCGACTGTTGGTCCCGATATTTGATGTAATATTCCCGTTTAATCCAAGCCCTTTGTCTTTCTTCAAAACAATATTGATGATTCCCGAAGTGCCATCCGGTTTATATTTTGCAGATGGATTTGTGATGATCTCTATTTTATCAATCGAATTGGCTGGTAATTGCTGTAAAGCTGCTGCACGGTTCAGGTTCATCATTGTTGAGGTTCTGCCATTGACCAGGATGGTAACATTTTCTGACCCGCGTAAACTTACATTCCCGTCAACATCCACCTGAACTGATGGGATATTCTGCATCAGATCACTAACAGAGCCAGATTTGCTCATCACATCCTGCCCAACATTGAAGGTTTTGCGGTCAATCGAATTGACAAATGTCGATTTTTGGCCGACCACCTCTACTTCATCGAGTGCTTTGGTCGTTTCGGAAATATACAACCTGCCAAGATCTATTTTGGTGTTTTTGGAATCCAACACAATGACTGAAGTTTTTGTCTCATCAAAACCGATATAGCTATAGGTAATTTTATACTCACCTGCATTAAGGTCTTTAAATGAGAACATTCCATTTTTATCGGTGATGGTTCCCTGGAAAAACGAGCTGTCTTTGCTGTTTTTCAAAACAACATTTGCAAATTCAAGCGGGTTGTTTGTCGCCTTCTCGATGATAATCCCCTTTACACTACCGGTTTCTTTATCAATGGCATAGCCAAAATATGTATTCGTCAGAAGGAAAAGCAACAATCCAATATATTTTTTCATTCGTTTTTCGTTTTTTATGTTGATATGATTTACTCAACCTGATATGGTTTAAATGGTCTTGTTATTATTATTTGTAAACCTAATCCTTGACTTCATTAAACTGCTCATCTATAATTAAATACAAGAGGGTGTTTAAAATGTCAGAAATTTTACCGCAAAGTTACGCAAAGTTAAAACGCAAGGATACGCAAAGTATTAAATTACTGGATTTTATCTTTGCGTACCTTTGCGAAACCTTAGCGATCTTTGCGGTAAAATAACCTTTTTGGACATCCTCTTGTATCCAATATGATCATGAATAGAATTTACTATATTTTGGAATCTGATCCATGCATTTTTCCAGATTGCGATCTTTGTTGATCTCTGCCTCCAAACCTGTCATTGCGGTTTTTGTCCATTTGAATCCGTTGCTTTTCGGTTAACAGTTTTCTGATTTCCTGTTGTTGAGCGGCTTCAGCTTTTTCAACGGAGATTTTTAGAGCACCCATTTTCTCAATACTGGCATTGATTGCGGCCATATCGGGCTTTTCAGCTGTCATAAGCGTTCGGTGATGTGCCATCAGTTCGGAAAGCTGATCATGTAAAGGCTTCAATTCCTTTTCAGTCTTCCCCTTGATTTCCTTGATGGCCTCCATTTGTTGGCTTGTCAGGGAGTCTTTCATCAATCCTTCATGTTTCTGCAATTGTCCCATCTCTCTCATTTCAGGACGGCCTTTGAAATTTCTCTCCGATTTTTGAGCCAGGATTGATCCTGATATCATTATTCCGGCTACCAATACGATCCCAATAATTAGCTTTTTCATGTTTTTAATTTTTTAAAATTTATAATTGTTGTTATTATCGATTCAAACTTAGGGTGCAAATTAGGGGTATTGATGAAAAAACAAGGTGAAACTGAAAAAATGAGTAGTCAGAATGCTTGGATGAGGGTTGAATATATTTTTGTTTCGTCCTATTAAGGCCTGAATACTGAAATAACAATTTAAATCGTAAATTTAGGGCATCAAATTTTACTGAATTTCTTAAAAACCAGTTAATATGAGAAACGAATCAATTTCCAGACGTCAGTTTTTAGGAACAACAGCCGCGGCCACTGCGGCGGTCTCCATTGTTCCGTTTAATTCTTTGTTCGCAAGTGGGATTAAAAAACCCAATTCAAAAGTTGGCGGTGTTCAGTTAGGACTTACCACCTATTCTTACCGATCCATTCCACACAGCCTTCCGGAGGTGTTGGAATATGTGTTGAAGGCCGGGGTCAATGCCCTGGAAATGAGAAGTGTCCTTGAAGAAGGTTTGGGTATTCCTGCCGGTCCGGCCCGGGGACGTGGAGGGGAACAATTATCCGACAAGGACAAAGCCGAACGAGCCAAGGCAGCCGATGCAGCAAGGGAAGAACAGCGCAAATGGCGTTTGTCGCTGCCTATGCAAAAGTATGCCGATGTGCGCAAGATGTACAATGATGCAGGGGTCGATATTCATATTGCCAAGTTTGTACCTTCAGGATGGTCGGATGAAGAGATCGATTATGCCTACAAAGCGGCCAATACCTTAGGGGCATATGGCATAACTGATGAAGCAAGTGTGGTTGCGTGTAAACGTTTGGGCAAATTTGCCGAAAAGCACAATAGCCTTGCCATTTACCATACACATGGACAATTTGGGGAACCTGGTTTTGACATTGATACATTGCTTTCCTATTCACCAGCCAACAGGCTCAATTTGGATGTCGGTCATTATTTCGGTGCAACCGGTAAACATCCCAATGATGTAATTATTAAATACCACGACCGTATCCCGATGATCCACGTAAAAGATAAGACGGGTCCAAATCACGCCACACCAAATGCAAACAAACC
Source organism: Mariniphaga sp. (assembly GCA_037128295.1). GTDB lineage: Bacteria > Bacteroidota > Bacteroidia > Bacteroidales > Prolixibacteraceae > JAAFHB01. The sequence continues at coordinate 703 of JBAXWR010000294.1, read as the reverse complement.
ATTTGGACAGGGCGAAACGCCGATAAAAGATGTTCTGCTTTTGCTGAAAAAGGAAAAATGGCCAATCGATGTTTTTGTGGAACTTGAATATGACATTCCGAAGGATTCAGATCCTGTAAAAGAGGTCATCAAATGCATCGAGTACATGAGAAATATACTTGAATAAATTAAAATCTGATTTTATTACTTCCATAATGAAACAGCCCTGTCAGCTTTGCTGGTGGGGCTGTTTGTTGTAAAGACATTTAGTCAATTACTCATGTGGTTAGGATAATTCTTTTGTTGAAGTTACCTTTATTGCAATCAAATGTTTTTGAAGCTGCATCTTCCACTGAACTATCGTGGGAACAGCGCATCAAATGGCATGAAGTTGAATTTGAATGGGAGGGTAAAAACTGGAAGATAATGGTTTTGGAAATGTGATTTTCTCATCGGACAGATCTGTCTTTAAAGATTGGGAAGCGAAACAAGCTTAACAGACAAAGATTTACAAAAGATAAAATCACCGTTCGATTATTTGTAGAGTAAATAATATTTTTATCTTTACAAAAAATAATGTTCACTATGAAATTCATAAAAGGTGTATTAAGCATATTGATTTTGGCAGACTTTATGCACCATTTTAAGGGTGAGGTGAATAGATAAACGAGTTAGCGGCAAGCATTGAAAGAAACGTAATTGGTAAGAAATAAATAAGGTATTA
>JBAXWR010000293.1:0-9104 GCA_037128295.1 Mariniphaga sp. | reverse complement strand
ATGTTCTGTTCCGGGACGTACTCCAGCTCCCCTTATCTTTTTATTCCTATGACCGATAAAAATCAAACCTGATTCCTGGCTCCTAAAATTTTCAATCAATGTATAGGGTTCGTTGAGGTATTCAAATTCAACATCTTTCTCCAAAAACGGTTTCAATATCATTTTAGGTTTCTCGGTAATTTTAGAAAAATCAAACTTTTTTTGTTTATTGCCAATTATGATTATCCGTTCCCTATTCTGTGGAACACCAAAGTCCGAAGCGTTTAATACCTTCCAGGAAATGAGATATCCCAAATCCTCAAGATGGTTTAAAATGATCTTCAAGGTATTGCCATCATCGTGGTGGACCAGGTGCTTAACATTTTCCAATACCACAACCTTTGGCTCACGTTTTTCGATGATTTGTAATACATTGTAAATCAATGTACCACGTGTATCTTCAAAGCCTTTCATTTTACCTGAAATACTGAACGGTTGACAGGGAAATCCTGCCACTAAAACATCGTGTTTGGGAACAATGTCCAGATTAAGTTTGGTAATATCACCGAATGGTACTTCCCCAAAATTCAGTTCATACGATTTTTGGGCGTAATAATTGTATTCAGAGGTAAATACACATTTTCCATTTAATTGCTGCATTGGAATACGGAAACCTCCAATTCCCGCAAATAAATCAATAAAAGTAAAATCGGTCTTTTCTGGAGGGGGAAAAGGGACATCAAAATCCATCGGTAAAACCATCTGAATCTCCGGTTCCAGGACACAATCCAATTGCTTATTTAGCTCTGTATAAAATTTTAATGCAGGATCCTTGAAATGCGGTGCAACTCCATTTTCATGGTTTTGCAAGTAATGCGTCAAGAAAGCAAGGTCGTTGTTGTCACCTTTCTCAATTTCAAACTTTAAATTTTTCTTTATCGTTGTGTATTTTACCATTACCTTCGCTTTTTGACAAAATTACTCAAAATCGGACATTGTTCTTTTTTAAAGTTTTGATTTTATCAACAATTGTGATTTTCAATTATATCCTTTAACCCTTCTATCCAGAAATCGTTATCGTTCAGGCTGTCCACCAATTGAAGGAGTTCGCCACCATGTTTTCGGAAAAGATGCTGGTACTCTTTTCCGATCTCCAACTTTGTTTCAAGGCAATCGGCAACAAATGATGGCGCAAGTATCAGGATTTTCTTAATTCCGGCTTGCGCTTTTTGAATCAGCACTTCGTCTGTAAAAGGCGACATCCAGTTTTTGGTTAGCCTTGACTGAAAGGTGACAGAATAGCTCGTTTTTGAAAGTCCCATTTGGGAAGATATTAACCGGGCCGTTTCATAGCAGGATGCCTGGTAGCAAAACCTGCCCTCTTCGATGGTTTCGGTTTTACACCTGCAATTGCGACAGTCCAAATCAGGATGTATTTTATTGAGCTGTTGTATGGGCAATCCATGAAACGAGAAAATGACATGATCCCAGTTTTTGGTCGGTTGATACTTTTCTGCCAGTTTTGCAAAAACTCCAACAAATGCCGGATGATTATGGAAATGATCAATAAAATGCAGTGCCGGAAAGGTATTCCATGAACTGATTTTCGACAAAATAAACTGAAATACCGAACCTGTTGTTGCTGAAGCATATTGTGGGAAAAGAGGAAGGATAATTATTTTCTTATAATTCTTATATTTAATTACTTGCAAAGCATTATCCAAACTCGGGGAACCATAGCGCATGGTGTTGAAAATCCGGTACTCCTCCCCCATTCGCACCTGGAGTTTGGCTGCAGCGCTTTCGGAATAGACCATAAGCGGTGAGCCATTTTCCGTCCATAACTCCTGGTACAGTTTTGCTGATTTAGACGCCCTGAAAGGGACAATAATCAGGTTGACGAGCATTTTTTGAAGTAGCCATGGCAGGTCGATCACCCTCCTGTCGTTTAAAAACAAGGATAAGTATTTCCTGACATCTGACACAGAGGGCGAGTCAGGAGTCCCCACGTTGACAAGTATTACAGCAATCCGGTCCATTGGTTAATCGTTAATGATTTTTTCGGCAACACCCCTTCCTTGTTTGATTCGGTCGCCCATACCAATCCCATCGTTGATATTGCCAGCAAGGATTAGTCCGGGATAAACGTGTTGGATAAATTCAATGGCTTTCAGTCTTTGTTCAGAAGTCGCTGTATATTGTGGTATTGCATGTTGGTATCTGAAAATTTTGAGCAAATCTGGTTTGACCCCATTCACATTTAGCATCTCCCCAATCTCTTCATCGACAAGTGCTTTGATCTCTTCGTCATTATAATCATAAAATGCACCATGCTTGATCCCACCGAGAAATACGGAAAGCAAAGCACCGCCAAAGGGTGCTCGTCCGTTAAAGAAAGACGATGGAAATAAAACGCCTAAAATCCTCCTGTTTTCCTTTGATGGGACTAATCCGCCGAAAGCATTGATATTTATACCTTTCCACTGATTGTATCCCATCGCAACCTGTATAACCTTTGCATATTCCAGATTTCCGATTGCCTGTAAGTATCCCCTTTCGATAAACGGAAATAAAGGGTCGATCTGTTTTCCTCCAACCGTCGATACTACTTTTTCAGTAGTCAATTCCATTGCATTTCCATCTTTGACAAGGGATATTTGAAAACCATCTTGTACAGGATTGACAACAACATCCCTACAATCAAGTAATATATTCTCAATTCCGATGCTTTTGACCAACGCATCGATCAGGTTTTGAAGCCCGCCCTCAGCAGAAAATACTTCCCTTGTTGCTTTTTTTGAACGGGCTTCCTTAGGTTCTCTTCCTTTTTTGATGCTTCCTCCAATGAAACTGCCATATTTTTGTTCAAGGTTATAGAGTTTTGGCAAAGCAAATCGGGTGATCAGAGTTCCTGGATCTCCAGCATAAATCCCTGAAATAAATGGATCTACCGCATAATCAAGAAAACTTTTTCCAAGGCGGCGAAGGACTAGTCCGGCAACACTCTCGTCAGGATTTGTCCCCCTTTTTCGGAAAGGCTCGCCCAGAATCCTCAATTTATCGCCAAATGTAAAAAGAGGCGTACGAATGCCATCGATTAAACCCGAAGGCAAAGCATGCCACTTCCCATCTTTCCAGATCAGCCTTTTTTTTGCCTCTGGATTGGCAATGGCCATTTTGCATGAACCCGCCAAATCTTCAAATAATTCGACAATTTCAGGATGTGAAACCACGCCTGTATTAGGGCCTGATTCGATTGTAAAGCCTTGTTCTTTAATTGATTGTATTACACCACCCGGACGACTGTTTTTTTCGACCAATGTGACGCTGATCCCATTTTTGATCAGATAATGTGCTGTTACCAATCCAGTAAGACCTGCACCAATAATAATTACTTTTGGATTAAGTTGTTTTTCCATGATTTATACCGGTTTCGAAAATTGTTTTGAACTATTTTTAGTTAGCGGATCAAAAGAAGCAGCGACATTCCTGATAAACAATGCCCCTTCCTCCGTCATATCGATTCCATCCGTGGTAAAAGAAAGGATGCCATCTTTTTCAAATTGTTTTAGTGCCTCTTCGTCATAAACAATCGCGTTCAAAAGGTTGGCCAATGAAATGTTGAGGCTCGCTGCCATCGCCGTCCAATTGATGTATTTGTTGCACATGACCTGGTTAATCACCTCACGCACAATAACTTCACTTTCAGATAAAATATACCCTTTTTCAACAGGCAAATGACCCGAATTGACGATCTCGATATAACCTTTGACCGACTTGATATTCTGTGCATACCCTTTTTCCAACTGACTAATGGCAGAAACACCGAAGGCATAAACCTGTCCGGTGGTTTGGCGCGTGCAATAACCCTGGAAATTCCGGTGCAGGCTCCTGGTCAGTACTGCCTGATAAAGTTCGTCACTTTCCAGAACATAATGATCCATCCCAATTGATTGATACCCGTTGGAAAGCAGGAAATCATGCGATTCAGAAAACATCTTCATTTTCACATCGCTGTCGGGCAACCCTTTTTTATCGAGGATTTTCTGGGCTTTTTTCACCCAAGGCACATGTGCATAGGAGAAAGTGACCATCCGGTCAGGCCTGAGCGCTACAGCTTGTTGCATTGAATCCTGGAAACTTTCAACTGTTTGACCTGGCAGTCCATAGATAAAATCAAGGTTAACCTTAACTGGTTGATTATCTGATTTTAATCTGGCAATAATATCCTTTACAGGAAGTGCCGAAGGGTCACGGTTAACAGTTTTCAGTACCTCTTCGTCAAAATCCTGTATCCCAAGACTGAAACGGTTGAAGCCCGATTTCTTCAATTGGTCGATGTATTCATACGTAAGGTGCGCCGGATTGACCTCAATGGCAATCTCAGGTTGTTCGGCTAAAGTGAACAGGGAAAAGATCAAATCGTTAAGCTCGGCAATCAATTCGACCTTTAAAACATTGGGTGTGCCTCCCCCATAATGGACTTGCGACACCTTGCGGTCCTTGTCGATCAGCGCAGCGACCATCCTGATTTCCTCCTTCAATGCCATAACATATTTTTTCATCTCACCCTGAGTTCCCAAGGGCGAAGTATTGCAACCACAGTAAAAACAAAGTTTTTTGCAAAATGGGATATGAATATAGATGGAGATATTTCGCGGGTTGCCGTTGTTCGAAACTTTTACCGACTCAATGTATTTTGCTTCATCTACCGAATCTGAGAAATAATTTGCAGGAGGATAGCTTGTATATCGCGGAACAGGCGAATTGTATTTTTCAAGCAATTGTTTTGGAATAATCATAACGCCTTTTTTTTAGGATAAAGAAAAAACACAGCCATAAAAGTAGCAACTGCAAGAACAACTTCGACCAGAAACAAGCCACTGTAAGATAATGCATCCGCAATCTTCCCACTTAATACGGCAATAATCAGGCTGCTTAAATGGGTTATCACAATTTGGATGGTAAAATCGGTCCCTTCCCTTCCAGGCCTGACCATGTCCATCGAAATCGTGTAGATCGTAACTGTGAGCAATCCGTAAGTTCCCCAAATTAAAAAGATGGCCCCATAAATCAACGGTGTTGCCGGGGTCCCCAACGAAATCAACCAGATGTATGCGGTTGCAATAATGCTGATCAACGAAAAGCCGATCAATGAATTCCTGCGCCCCATTTTGTTGATCAGGAAACCTGCAAGCAAAGCAGATATTGCAGCCACCGAAGTACCTGCAATACCCGACATAAACCCAATTTCTTTAACCGAATAACCCAAATCTACAAGATAAGGTTTTAACATGGTCAAAATGCCTATAATACCCGAATAATAAAAAACAAGCAGGATCACCCGTTTTCCCATCCCCGGAAGGGCAAAGAACAGGTAAATATCCTTCATTTTGATCGGACTTCCTTTTTTCTCGACCACCGGTTGCCGCTTCCTGTAAAGCAACAAAGGGACCACAGCAATCATTGCGAAAGCAGCGAGTGCAATTAGCAACATCCTCCAGCCGAAATAATGGTAAACGATCAGCATCACACCGCTTCCCGCAAGGGCACCGATAAAACTACCTGCCGACTGCATACTGTTCCCAAAACTGCGCTCCTCATGTTTCATAATCAGTATCGCATAGGCATCCGTGGCGATATCCTGGGTTGCAGAGGCAACGAAAGCAATGACCATCAGCCAGACAATGAGCTTAAAATCAAACTGGAGGTTCAGCATCCCGATAGAGAGGATCACTATTGCATAGAATAGTTCTGTGCTGAAGATCCATTTGCGGTATTGCCCCAGGTTACTTGCCTTACGGTCGATGAGCGGTGCCCAAAGAAACTTAAAGATCCAGGGGAGTTTTACCAGTTGCAATAATCCGATTGACTGCAACGAATAATGTTCCTGACGCATGATCACAGGTACCACGGTCGAGAAAAAGCTCATCGGTACCGATTGGGCGATGTACAAGCTGAAGAGGACGAAGAATTTATCCAGTTTTTCGCGGTTCATTGTTTAGAATTTTAAAGAGACATTAACACCAACTTGTGTTGGCCTTCCATATTGAATGTAACGGTTTCCAAGTGCTTCAAACGAAAAAGCATAATATTTTGTATCGAGGATGTTCTTTCCCCAAAACTCCAACTGGAAGTTACCCTTTGTGAATGCGACCTTTCCATCGAGCAGACCATAATAATCCTGATAAGTATCGTTTTTTTCTGTCCAGTAAAGCTTCCCAGTTCCACGATAATTCAGGCTAAACCTCATTGAATTGAACAACCCATTTTTAAATTGAACAGTTTTGCTTGCTGAGGCAGAAATGGTCTGGGCAGGAATATAAGGAAGATAATTCCCTGAATAATCAGTCGTTGCATTGGCCATGTATTTGATAAAAGTCGCTTTTGTATAACCATAACTGACATTGGATTCAAAACCTTTCACTGGTGCCATACGCACCGAGAGTTCCAAACCGTTGCTTTCGGTTTGTCCGGCATTTTTCAACATCGACCCTTTGCCACTTGGAACCGGCTGATAAATCTGCTGGTTTTTCCAGTCGATGTAGAATAGGGCTGCATCGGCATAAAACCGGTGATTAAAAATTGGTGAGCGCCACCCTATTTCGTAATTCCAACTTTTTTCAGGTTCAAAAGTCAGATCTTCCGGACGTTCAAATGTTGTATTGAAACCTCCTGTCTTATAGCCATTTGCAACTGTCGTATAAAAACTCGACTGTCCCACTTGGTAATTTAGCGTAAACTTGGGGAGCAGGTTTGAATAATGAGGTACCGGATAAACGGTATCGGCTTTGTTCACCCACGCTCCTGCCGTAAGTACCTTATAGGTATAATTCAACTGATCCTTTTCCAGGTCAAGGCGCACACCAGCTGTTAAGGAGAGGTTGGGGATCAGAAAATCGTTCAGCGTGGATTGGTGAAAAAATGCAGCACCCGAAATCTGATGGTCATATCCTTTGATGTAATCCGATTTTGTAGGATAGTAGTTGGCCTCTACCGTATTGTTAAAGTTCTGTTTAAAACCGTATGCACCCAAAAGCCATTCGTACCGTTTGTGATTGTTCGATTTCATCACAACCTCCTGAGAATACATCCTGTGCATCTGCTGCTGTATAATGAAATAGTTCTTTTTTGGCGTGAAATCCTGGTCAATCGACTGGTTATCATCCAACGCCTGAAAACTTGAAGTGGCATGGACCTTAATTTTGTTATCGGCATAATTGAAGATCAAAGCATCCGAAAACAATTTGCGGGTATAGGAACTGTATTGGTCGTAATTGACATGCAAGTTGTTTCTGATCGAATCGACATACACGGCATAAGGATATCCTCCCTGATCGCTGTTCTCATAACTTGCTATGTTTTCAATCGTTAACCGGTCATTTGCCTGCCAGACCAATCTCCCCCTGGCACCAACTGAATTGATCTTATCAACCTTGCTGCCTGAATAATAATTGGTAAAGAAACCATCGCGGTGAAGTCCCGAAAGGTTGATGGAATAGCCTAATTTAGGAGCGATTTTCCCATAATGATTGACACCAACCGTATAATTCCCATAGTTCCCGGCCGAAAGTTTAACAGTGGAACCAGTCTCGGTCAATGGCGATTTGGTGAAAACGTTGATGATCCCGCCCATTGTATTACGGCCATACAAAGTTCCCTGAGGGCCGCGCAACACCTCTACCCTGTCGATGTCGAAAAAGTCAAAGTCAAAGGCAGCTTTTTCAAAATAGGGGACATCGTCCACATAAATCCCAACTGAAGGCGAGTTGATCCTCGATCCGATACCGCGGATGTAAACCGGGGAGGTCAGTTTTGAGCCATAATCTGGCATATAGAAATTCGGAATCGAAGACGAAAGGTCTTTTAAGGAATTTACTTCTGAACTTTCGAGTAGTTTGGAAGTAACAATAGAGATCGAGGCTGGCATCTGCTTGATGCTCGTTTGCTCTTTCGGCGATTTGACGGTGATCTCGTCGAGGACGATTTTGTAGGTAGATACTGTGTCGGGTTCAAACTTTTCCTGGGCCAGAACCAAACCCGAATTTGCTACCATTAATAAAATAATGGCAAATTTTAAAAATAACTTCATCTTATAGATTATCCCTTGATATTCAATTTATAACAAATAAATCTTTAACCGGGGTGGCCAAGTCCATCTAAAAACCTTAAAAAACAGGCTTCCATCTGGTATTGCAACCCGGACATTAAAAAGTCAAATACTTGAAAGAGTATCTGGCTAAAATTAAAAAATGAATACAGGAGGGGGGCGGGCAAAATCAACGTAGCCGTGAAATGGGGATTCACCGGCTAAAATTACAGGTACATATACTGCTTCTGAATAGGGTAAAAAGGGTGGGGAAATTCCAGTTTCAGTTGCAATTGATGTCTGGGAATTGTCAACATCATTATTCTGAAAACAATGGAAATTATTTGCTAACTGATTCTCATACAATAGGTAATCAGAAGTTGATCGTGAAGGATCAATCTCGTTGGACTGCTTTTCGGTGCTTCGGAATACCCATGCGGAACATCCTGCCAGATAGGATATGACAAGAATGATATAAAGCATATTTCCAGAAAAAGCACCGAAAAAAAACATTTCAATTAAAAAATGATGCGCGGCAAATGTACATAAATATTTTATCATGCTCCAAACTGCTGTATAACATCTTTGGAAGGGGGAAATAGATGGAAATAGGGAAATGAATAGAAATAGATGGAAATACGGGGAAATAATAGAAATAAAATAGAAATAGGTGAAATATAAAGAGATGGATAGAGCTCAAGGGAATTGTTTGTCCCATTCGATCAGGTTATTCCAGAAAATAAAATGTAGGAAAAAAATTAGGTTTGAACGACTCCCCCTTTCGTGAAAGGGGGCAGGGGGGATTTTGATGCAATTACTTAATTTATAATATATTACAAAAGAAAACTCCCCCACCCTATTGAAAATAATTAAGGATGAGAGAGTTGAAATTTCTATACCCTGAGAATAAACTTTACAATTCTATATTGGTTGTTACATCGCCAATTTTAAGGGTGGCCTTATTGTCGCAGGTGCCATCGCCAAAGTTGATGGTACGTGCGGGCAATCCAGCCACAGTCACTTCAACAGATCCGCT
>JBAXWR010000292.1:0-9220 GCA_037128295.1 Mariniphaga sp. | reverse complement strand
GGCCTATATTGTTCTTCCAGAAATAGTTCAGCAGATGTAATTATTGCCTTTACAATGTTTTCGTTTGCATCTTTTACAGAAATACTCCTATATCCCGCTGTTTCCAACGAAAACACCAGGCAGATATTCTCCCCTTCGGCATTTATCTTATGCATCAGCGAATGTAACAACGTTGTTTTCCCCGACTGGCGCGGGGCATGCATCGTGAAATAATACTTGTTGTCAATCAATTCAATGATTTGATCATTCAATCCCCTCAACGGATCGATCATATAATGGTCTTGTGGATTGCAAAATCCGGTAACATTAAAAAACCTTTTCATCTGACATTGTTTTAGACAAATATAGGCAATAATCCGAATTTCCACAAAGAGCTTTCTTTTTGAAACCTTGTAGTTTATAGCGATTTTTTGAATTAAACCAATCTCCCTGAAGCTTTAATATTGAAAATTGTTTTCCTTTCCCGTTAAAGAGAACTACTTTTGGGCTTTGAACGTAAATCGGAATTGTGAAAGTTTGTATTGCCGAAAAACCCAGTGTTGCCCGCGAGATTGCCGCCATTATCGGGGCCAAAAATCGTATGGATGGTTACTTTGAAGGAAATGGTTATCAGGTAACCTGGACCTTTGGGCATCTCTGTACATTAAAGGAACCGCACGACTATACTGACAAATGGAAATCGTGGGATTTACGGATGCTGCCCATGTTGCCTGAAAAGTTTGGGATCAAGCTGATTGGCGACAAAGGGGTGAAAAAGCAATTCGACACCATAGAAAGACTGGTGAACAAAGCCGATTTGGTCATCAATTGCGGTGATGCGGGCCAGGAGGGGGAACTGATCCAGCGATGGGTGCTTTCGAAGGCTGGCTGTACGAAGCCATTAAAGCGGTTATGGATATCTTCGCTCACAGAGGAGGCGATTAAAGAGGGATTTGATCATCTTCGGGAAGGGAAGGATTTCGACCTGCTTTATGCTGCCGGAAGTGCCCGTGCCATTGGTGATTGGCTTTTAGGGATGAATGCCACCCGCCTTTATACGTTGAAATATGGCCAGAACCGACAGGTGCTTTCGATTGGCAGGGTGCAAACGCCAACACTTTCGCTGATCGTAAAACGGCAGCTCGAAATCGACAATTTTAAACCCGAACCTTATTGGGAACTAAAAACCAAATACAGGGAAGTCATCTTTTCTGCAACATTGGGGCGATTTCCAACACAGGAAGAGGCATCGGTAAAACTTTCCGAAATCACAGGTCATGAGTTTTACATTATTTCGTACGAGAAAAAAGCGGCAAGCGAAGCTCCATTGCGATTGTTCGATTTGACAACCCTTCAGGTTGACTGTAACCGGAAATATGGGTTTACAGCCGAGGAGACACTAAAGTTGATCCAAAGCTTGTACGAAAAGAAACTGACCACTTATCCGCGTGTCGATACCACCTACCTTTCGGAAGATATTTATCCGAAAGTACCTGACATCCTATCTAAACTAACACCCTATCAGGAATTTACAAAACCATTGCTAGCCTCTAAAATCAAGAAGTCGCCAAAGATTTTTGATGATAAAAAGATTACCGATCACCATGCCATCATCCCGACCGGTGTGATTTCCAATTCTCTGAATCCTGATGAACGAAAGGTTTTCGATATGGTGGCAAGGCGTTTTATCAGTGCTTTTTACCCCGATTGCAAGGTCTCCAATACAACCGTTTTGGGTGAGGCGAACCATGTTGAGTTTAAAGTGACTGGAAAGCAGATCCTTGAACCGGGTTGGCGCGTGGTTTATAAGGATGATGCAGGTAAGTCTTCAACGGATGAAAATATCCTCCCTGTTTTTGAGAAGGGGGAACATGGTCCGCATCAACCTGAACTTTCGGAAAAGATGACCCAACCACCGAAACATTATACTGAAGCCACTCTGTTGCGTGCAATGGAAACAGCCGGCAAAAGCGTTGACGATGAGGAGCTTCGTGATCTGCTCAAAGAGAATGGGATAGGTCGCCCATCCACACGGGCAAATATAATCGAAACACTTTTCAGGCGCCAATATATCCGTCGCGACAAGAAAAAAATTGTAGCAAACCCAACCGGAATAGAACTGATCGGAATCATCGAAAATGAGTTGCTGAAATCGGCCGAACTCACCGGAATATGGGAGAAAAAACTCCGGCAGATCGAAGAGGGAAAGTATGAGATTGCAGCGTTTATGGTAGAACTGAAAGACATGGTAACAGAAATCGTCCTGCAAGTCAAACAATCCCAGGGAAAGTCAATCACCGTAGTCCCCAATGAAGAGAAAGCCCCTAATGAAAACGTCAAAAAAGTTGATAAGGAGAATGTGCCAAAGCTCCCTTCGGTAAAGGAAACCATAGTATGTCCAAAATGCAAAAAAGGTGAAGTGGTAAAAGGGAATAAATTGTGGGGTTGCAATGCCTTCAGGGATGGGTGCGATTTCAGGATACCCTTCGAGTTTACAGGTAAGAAGCTTACTGATAGCATGATAAAGGCATTGTGCCAAAAAAAGCGGAGCGGGGAACTGAAAACCTTGGATAATGATGGGAAAGCAATTGCTGGCAACTTTGTTTTGAACGATGATTTCACACTCTCTTTCGAGACTAAACCTCCCGAAGAATTGCGCTGTCCACGTTGCAAAAAAGGGTTGATCATTAAAGGGAAATCGGCATGGGGCTGTGCCGATTTCCGAAATGGGTGTATGTTGCGAGTACCCTTTGAATATATGGGCAAAACATTGTCCGACAGTAATATGGAACAATTGATCCTTAAGGGAAAGACCAGTAAGATCGTAGGATTTTTAAATCCGGATGGATCGAAAAGTGACGGGAAACTGGCCTTTGACCGTGGGTTTAAAATTGTTTTGTCTAAATAAAATTTCTGAAGTGCTTCATAAACTGTACCCGTTCCCAGGCTGCAGGATTTCCGCTGTTTGCACGGCTCAACCGCCCCCTGAAATCGTTGATGCCCTCAAATTCGTTTTCATCCATCCATTTCGATAGCTCATCGGTCATTTTCCCTATCATTGTAGGATCGTTATGGTACAAGGTCGAAACAACCTGAACCACTTGTGCACCTGCCAGTAACTGTTTTATCAATCCGGTACTGTCGTGAACTCCGGTTGAGGCGGCAACATCGCAGATAACACGTCCCGAAAGAATGGAGACCCAACGCAAAGTATTGCCCAGATCGGAAGGGGAGCTAAGTACGAATCCCGATGTCAGGAGGAAATTATGGATATCGATATCTGGCATCCACGAACGGTTAAACAATACTATGCCTTGAACCCCAGCCTGGTCAATCTGCTCAACATGCTGGATCATATTTGTTTGATAGGGACTGATTTTGAGTGCAATAGGGATTTTGATACTCGCTTTGACTTTGGCAATAATTTCCAGGGTGGCCTCGGTCAATTCCTTCTCTCCCCGTTGATTATCGGTAGGAAGGAAAAACAGGTTGAGTTCAAGTGCGTCTGCTCCTGCTTTTTCAATCTCCTTTGCAAAATTTGTCCATTTTTGAGAACTTACACAATTGATACTTGCGATAACCGGAATCTGAACAGCCTTTTTTGCCCCGGCAATCAGTTCAAGGTAATTTGTCAGAATATCCTCTTTAGCAATCGTTTCCATATAATCCATCGTCTCTGGGAACACAAAATGCCTGTTGGTCATGGTATGGATGGTCTCTTCCATTTCCATGATGATCTCTTCTTCAAAAAGAGATTTCAACACGACTGCACCTGCACCCATCGCTTCAAGGTTTTTGATCTTTGCGACAGAATCGGTAAGTCCACTACTTCCAACAACAATCGGATTCTTAAGTTGGAGCCCCAAATAATTCGTAGATAAATTGGCCATTCTTATTGAGTTTTATATTTTATTCATTATTAAATCAAGTTTTTCAGCGAAAAAAACGATTGTAAAAGTAAAATTGTTTCTCAATTTTTCGCTTCATTTTAAACGAAAAGATTAGGGTTGTTGATTAAAAGCATTATTTTTGAATATTATTTAGAATCAGTCCATATTTTAGATGGTAAAATGGTAAGTATAACTTAATAATAATGCATTAGTTTTAATATGATTGCCCCAGATCCAAATCTTTTAGTTCAACTTGTTCAAATCCGAATGCCATTCGGGAGATATAAGGGCAATTTGTTGTGTAACCTTCCGGTTTCCTACCTTGAATGGTTCGAGCAGAAGGGTTTTCCCAAAGGGGTACTTGGGATCCAATTGCAGACCATTTATGAAATTAAATTGAACGGACTTGAGTATTTGCTCGATCCGCTTAAGAAAAACAAATACGACCGATGAAGACAGTTTCTCTAAGCGAACTGAAAAGAGCTTTGCAGAATGTACCATTGGGTGATCTGCCAGATTTATGTTTACGGCTGGCAAAATATAAGAAGGAGAACAAAGAACTGTTGACTTATCTTCTTTTCGAGGCTGATGACGAACCTGAATTTATCCGTACGATAAAGCTGGAAATCGATCAGCAGTTTAGCGAATTGAGTTGGTCCTCGCCCTATCTGACAAAAAAAAGCCTTAGAAAAATATTGAATTACACCAATCAGCGTATCCGCTATTCCGGACAAAAAAGGACAGAAGTTGAATTACTGATCTATTTCTGCCGAAAATTCAAAAAAGAAAGCCCATTTCGTAACAATCAGGTAATTAAGAACATGTATCTTCGCCAGATTGAACGGATCAAAAAAACCTTGCTTTCTCTTCACGAAGATTTGCAGTTCGACTATGGGGAAGAGGTGAAGTTGTTGGAATCAGGTCGCTAATTTTTTGTTCTGAAATATTTTTTACTTGTTTTTTGATGTTTTAGTTATTTCTTTGTATTAGCTAACACAAATGGAAGGTAAGAACCGGTTCGAAATGGATACTGATCATAAATTTAAAATTCTGCTGGTTGACGACGAACCTCAGAACATCAAAAACCTGTTTGAGGTGCTGAACCCTGAAATTTACAGGGCTTTTGTAGCATCCAACGGGAAAAGTGCGGTTGAGCAAACCATTAAACACCAGCCTGATGCCATCATCATGGACTGGGACATGCCTGAAATGAACGGGATGGAAGCCATCAAAATAATCAGGGCGACTGACAATATCAAAGATATCCCCATCATTGTGGCTACAGGCAAAATGATAAGCGTCGAAAATCTGAGGACCGCCCTCGAAACTGGCGCGAACGACTTTATCAGAAAGCCCTACGATCCCATTGAAATTGAAGCCCGTGTAAATTCCATGATCAGGCTACGGATGGAACAACAAAAAATCGTGAGGTTGGAAAAAGAAATTATTCAACACAAGCTGGAGGAGGTTACCCATGAAATGGAGATCGATCACCAGGCACTGACAGCTTCAAAAATCAGGCTGATCTACAACAATAAGGCTATCGAATTGCTGATCAAGGAGTTACAAAACCTGGGTGAACTTGTTAATACTTCAGATGAAAAAAAGCTGGCAAATATCATTTCCAGCTTGAAAGTAAATACCGTAACCCTAAATTGGAAAGAATTTGAAAACCATTTTGAAAAAGTACACCCCTCTTTTTTCGTTAACCTACACAAACGTTTTCCCGATCTGAGCAACAATGAAACCGAACTTTGCGCATTTTTAAAATTGAATATGACCACGAACGAAATGATCGCCATCACCCATAAAAATGACAACACCTTAAAAAAAGCGAGGCAGCGGTTAAAAAAGAAGTTTGGTCTAAATTCAGATGATTCGTTATACAATTTTATAAAAGAGATTGAGTAGAAATTGGAAATTGGAAATTGGAAGTTGGAAATTGGAAATTGGAAATTGGAAATTAGAAATTAGAAATTAGAAATTATTTAAACAGACAAATGAGTACCGGGATGAAAGTTTTGCTTTTGGTTGTAATACAGCTAATTACATTGATTGGGTACTTAACGGCCCAACCCGATTCGCTGTTGATTAAATTCAGAAAAATCCCAAAAACAGCCGACAATATTCCCAGGTTGATCGAACTATCGTATAATCTGATTGATTACAACGTCGATAGCGCATTGATTTGTGCGGATCAAATCAGGCAAATTTCATTGCCCAAAAACGATTACGAATTACAATGCAAAATTTTGGTAAATCTGGGCATAATCACAAAACTCAAAGGTAAATATGAAGAATCAAATGGATACTTGTTTCAAGCACTGGAAATTGCAGAAAAAAACAATTTAATCTCCTGCAAAATAACCTGTCTTTATCAGATTGGCGATTTAAACCGTTGTATCGGGCTGCTTGACCAAAGTATCTATTATTTGTATGTGTCCAAAAACTTAGCTCACAAAAACAATGTAAATCAAGAGTACCCTGAATTGTATGAACATATAAGTTCAACTTTTTATCAGCTCACCGAGCATACCCATCCAAAATTCAAGCTGACAAAGATTCCCTTTCAAAACGAATTCGACCTTGAAAAAAGCTCCCCTGATGTTTATTTTAGCCTGTGTAAACTGTATGCCGATTCGGCACTTATAATTGCTGAACTTAAAAACGACAACCGGACAAAATTGAGTTGTCTGAATGTGATTGGGGCATATTACCGACAGAATAACAATGATATACAGGCAATTGAATATTTTAATAAAGCAATTGACCTGGCAGAAAAAATTAATAATAAGATTGATATTCCAAACTATTACATCAACACAGCCCGGACGTGGTTCGATGAAAAACAATATGAAAAAGCTATTGAGGTTGGCTTAAAAGCTTATCAGATGGCTGTGGAATTGAATATATTGATCTATAAATCAACAGCGGCAAATATTTTGCGCTTGTCTTATATCGAAATGAAAGATTATAAAAATGCGCTTGAATATCAACACATTGAAGCAAGTACCAGGGCCGAAATGCTCAGCCAGGAAAATTGGAACAAGATTTCGGAACTCGACAAGAAGTATCAGACTCAGGAAAACCAAAAGGAGATCGTGTATCAAAAAATTATGATCGATCTGAAAAATACCGAAGTTTTCAGGCGGAATATTGTAATCGTCTGTTTGTTAATAGCTTGTCTGATTATTGTGTTTGGTATTTTCTACATACAAAATCAAAAAACTGTATTGTTCAGACAAAAGGAGGAAATTGAGGTCCAGTCCGAAAAAATTATGGAACAGTACAAACGTCTGGAAAAATTGGATCATTTCAAAGAATCGCTCACCCATGCATTGGTTCACGACCTGAAAAATCCGTTGAGCCAGATCATGCACGGTGCCGGCAATCAGGCTGTGAACCACCCGGCCAGGAAAATGTTGCGATTGATCACGAACATGCTGGATGTGGAAAAATATGAGAATACCGAATTCAGGCTCAACAAGGAACTCCATTCCCTGCGCAACATCCTCGAAGAGGTAAAATCGGGACAGGAAGTCAGCCTGAAGGAGAAAAACCTTCAATTGAACTTTCTTTTTGATGGCTTTCTGGTACTAGCTGATAAAGAGGTTATTGTACGTGTGTTTGACAATCTGTTGACAAATGCCATCCGTTTTTCGCCCAAAAACCGAACCATTGATGTTCAGGCCGAAAAATCAGGGGATAACGAGGTAACCATCGGCATTAAAAATTATGGGGAACCTATTCCTTTGGAAGCCATCCCTTTTGTTTTTGACAAATACCGTCAGTTCGGGAAAACAGAAAATGGCACCTACCACTCAACAGGCCTCGGACTTACCTTTTGCAAAATGGCCATCGAGGCACATGGACAGAAAATCAGTACCCGGAATCTGGAAGATGGCGTACTTTTCACTTTTACCTTAAATGGCAATCTCAATCCGGAACAAATGCAATCCGGAACAAAAGATAACCCAAAAACCGGATTGACCCACGATGAAAAAGTTCTGCTGGAACCCTTTTTCGACCGGTTGAAAACGATCGGGGTGCACGAAGTTTCCGATATTTTATTGGTTTTAAATGAAATCCCTGCCGGATCCGAAAACATCGATGCACTTAAACAACAAATCATCGATGCAGCCTTTGCCACCAACGCTGAACTTTATCGCCTGATAATATATGGCGAGTAGCGGCTGGCGGCTGGCATTGCCCCTTCGGACGGGGACGAGGGAGATTGGGAGAGGGTGTGAATGTGCGACTTAGGGAAGGGGAGAATTTGATGATTTGAGAATTATTTTAACTTCATCTTCGGTTATCAACGCCATTTTTGACAATAATTCAATTGTGATGCCTGCTTTATAACCGTTCACAACCATAATCTCAATACCTTCGATCTTTCCTTCGATCTTTCCTTCGATCTTTCCCTCGATCTTTCCTTCATCGTGCCCTTCTTCTTTTGCCGTATTTATGGCATCCCTGTCCCTCGCCAGGTTGATCAAATATTTGTCGTAGAGCGATTTTTCCTTTTCCGACATATTCAACTCGGCAAGTTTTTGTTCTGCCTTGTCGATGTTTTTGGAAACCGAGCCCTCGGCCACTTCATCGTTCTTGAACATATAGACCCATTCGTCAATCCTTCGCTGAATGATATTCTTGTACCGTTCAACAGTGATGATGTAATATTCGGGGAATATCTTTTTCTCTTCAAACTTATATTTTGGTTCGATGCTTCCCAACATCTGAACCCTTTTTTTTACGACCAACTTATTGTGGGTGTTCAAACCGTAAAATTCGTTTGTCCCATAATAAATATAATCGTCGCCCAAGCCCAAATTGAAATACATGATGCTTATGGAGATCACTTTGCTGATATTGCTGAAATTATCGCCAAGCTTCTGGTGGTCAACAATGATCTTCGAGGTACAATACAACAGGCTTTCAAGGTAGTCGGTTTCCCGGGTATTTTGTATCTCAATATAAATCTTACGGTTATCCTTATCCTGGACCAACAAATCGACACGGTTGAATTTATCGTCGTCGCTCTTTTGGTTCGTCTCGCTTTCAAGGATGTTCAGGATTTTTAGTTCATCGTCCTCAAGCAAAGCCCCAAGGAATCCCTCAAGCACATCGAAGTTGGCCTTATCGCGGAGGATGGTTTTCATTGCCCAATCGAACCGCATCAATTTTTTTTTGCTCATGGCTTTGAATATTAATACTACAAATTTACGTTATTTTCTCCTACATAAACACAACCACAATCGGGAACTTCGCACACCAACGGGTTGTCTAAGGATCAAACCTGTCAGCGTACGCAGTTCCTGACAGCGTTTGAATGAAAAAATAAGGTTCGA
>JBAXWR010000291.1:0-9244 GCA_037128295.1 Mariniphaga sp. | reverse complement strand
TGGCCGAGGACGCTGTTGGCTCAGCACCAGAACAGATGGAGGGAGCTTATAAGGCGTACCTCAACCGCAGGAGTTATTTCATCAATGCATTAAACGAGATTCCAGGAGTTTATTCACCTATGCCAATGGGAGCATTCTATTCGATTGTAAGATTGCCAATTGATGATAGTGACAAATTCTGCCAATGGATGCTTGAAGAGTTTGAACACGAAAACTCAACTGTAATGATGGCCCCTGCATCCGGGTTTTACTCCACAAAAGGCATTGGCAAAAATGAAGTCCGTGTTGCCTATGTATTGAATATTGATGATCTAAAAGCAGCTGTTAAATGTCTGAAAGTAGCTTTGACTGTTTATCCGGGAAGAACATTTTAAATAAAAAAGATAATAAAAATAAGAATCTGGCTCAACAATTAAGGGGAACAATTTCTGGATCAAGGGCAAAAGAGATGATTGAATTCATCGAAAAAGAACGGACAGAATGTGAAGGAAGATCTACGGGGCAAATTGTAGTTCATCAAATTAGGACTACGGATGACCAGTATTTTTCTGATTTCTGGAAAATATATACCGAAAGTTTTCCCTTAAACGAAAGACAGACATCAGATCAGCAAATCCATGTATTTCAAAAAACTCAGTATCAACTAAATACATATTTAATTGATGATCAGGTAGTTGGATTTATTGCAAGTTGGAGGACTCCTGATTTTGTATTTGTTGAGCATTTCGCCATTTCGTCTGAATTTCGTAGTAAAAGATTGGGAAGTACTGTCTTACAGCAATTTATCGAAGAGTTTAAAATGCCGGTCATCCTAGAGATTGAAATGCCGGTTGATGAATTGACAAAGCGAAGATTAAAATTTTACGAATTGGCAGGTTTTATTAGGAATCCCCACAAACACTACATGCCCCCTTATCACGAAAACGACCCACCGCTCGAAATGGAAATCCTGACCTATCCAACGCAAATCAGTGAGGAACTTTACCAAAGATTTGCGAGGTTTCAGAGAGAGGTGGTGATGGGATAATCATTTCCTGCGTTTTCTTTTGCTATAAATCTAATTGTCAGGTTGTTTTTTTAATAAATTTTCAGGATTTCGTCTATTGTCCCAGATTGTTATTATCTCAATGATTCCATCATTTATTTCATAGAAGATACCGTAATCACCTTCGATTAAATTCCTAACGTTATGAATATCAGATTTAACACCAATGTCGTAATGTTTTTCTAATAATCTTACTGATGCACGTATTTTGGAATTGAGCTTATTGCTGTATGTTTTGGTGCCATTTCGTTTGTAGTAAAAATCAAGAATTTCGAAAAGGTCAAGTTTCGCTCTGGGAGACCATATTATTTTTCTTTTAACCATTGGTCTATCTCCACTTCAACCTGTTCATTGGTAAAGCTTTCTCCATTAGCAATTTGGTTTCGTCCTTCCAAAATTTTAATGCGCTGTTCAGCAGTTGTTTGATAGATCGACGAATCAGACCTGGTTTCAATAAGCGTGTTAATTGCTGTAAGAAAAGATTTATCGTCAATCCCAGCAATTCTGTGTATTAGGATATTTTTCAATTCAATGGTTGTCATGAATAATTCATTTGAAGCAAAAATACAAAATTTGGGAGTACATTCAGTAGGTTGATAATAATTTCTCCTGGAATGAGTTAAATTTTGCGGTTATTTGATCACATGGAAAATTCAAATAATTGATAAATAATTTGAAGAAATCCTACGATGAAACAAAAGCAAAGAAGCACACTATGCATTTATCAGGGAAATCAAAGATTATGGGCAGATGTTTCAATTTTCTGTATTTCAGATTATTCTGTAAACGTCTCATCGCTATTCTGTAATAGAATTATTAATAGCTTTGACTAAGTTTCTCAATATCAGACGATATTAGATTTTAGTTCTATTTCGGATTCATTAAGCGCAACTAATAGATCAGAAGGTATATCCACTTGTATTGTAATGTTTTTCATTTTTTCTTTCAAATTCAATATTTGCCCAATTTTTCCAAAAGTTTCTTTGGATCCTGGCGATTGTCCCAAAATGCTGTTATGATTATCTTGTCTTTTGTCTGTTTATAAAAAATGCTGAAATGACCCATAGCAGATTCTCTTGTGCCTTCGTAAGAGGTTGATTTAAATGATTCTGGAAGTTTTATGATAATTTGTATTCGCTCTGCTATTGCCGAGATTAATTTTTCAGCAAAACTAGTCGAGCCATTATGCTTAGTCCAGAACTCCAAAACCTCTCTTCGTTGTCTTGCTGCTGTTTCAGTCCATACTACAGTCCTTTCAGCCATTGCAGATCGTCTTTGTCCAATTGTTTCTGAGGTATAAGCCTTCCATTTATTATGTCATCGTCGCTTAGCTTAAGCATTAATATCTGCTCATCAGTCAACTTTACAATGTCGTTGTCAACCGAGCTTGAATTGACCAATTGATAAAGTGCTGATAGATAATCCCTATTAGTAATTGTCAAGAGTTTGTCAATGATATTATTCCTCAATATATCAGTTGTATCCATTGTTGTAAATTTTACCAAAGTTGATAATTTTCTTTGTTTCTACAAAATATTGACGGAATAATTGCTGATCGGATTTCGGTACAAGAAATAAAAATATCCAAATGGCACTATATGGACGTATCATCAATCCTGATTTTTGCGGTTGTTGCAGTACCTTGACTATTTTTGTTTTAGTTGGTCATTGACAATTAGTAAGGCAATAGAAGAATTTAAAAGGGAATTCCGTTTCCGATTAAAAAGTGAGCGGGTGACTGTCCATTGATTTGAACAGCCACCCGCTCACATAATTTCATTATAGGCATGTCCATTATTGATTCCATGCCATCCTAATCGTTACAAACGATGGACAGCTAACCTTCATTTGCAAAAAAGCAGTATCATTAAATTTTTGGCTTTATAGTCAAATATATTTTAATCGTATTGTACTAAAATTGAATTCTGATTTTCTGTAACATGAAAAGGAGCAACCCTATTTTGAATTATATCGCCTAAAACACGATCAGATGGATGACCATAATTATTCTTGGTTCCATAGGATACTATCCCATAACTACAATTTATTTTTTTTAAAATTGAACTCTCAAAATTATGAATTGAACCGTGATGAGGTACTTGAATCGTTCCAATACAAGATAATACCGGTTTAAGTTTACCTGAAATATCATCTATAATTGAAGGTTCATTTAAATCAATGTCGCCCATATATAGGCAACCACTTTGGCTCTTTTCATTAAACCTTGGATTTGGATAATCACGATTAAAATTAAAAGAAGAATGTTGAAAGATTCTGAACTTGTTATCGTGTTCTCTTCCTGAAAAAAGAATCATTGAATTTTTGTTTAGATCTCCATCTATGGCTTTGTAGGCATTGACTATAGCAGCTCGATGATTATTGATATTTTCAATTGTATCAATATCCTTAAGTGTTAATTTACTGATCAATAATGCATTTTCAAATTGGGTTAGTCGAAATTTATGCTCATAATTATAAGGGATAAAAACCCAATCAACATTAATTTGAGGTACAAACACCGTTCCACTCGGTATTACTACAGGACTTCTGATTGTATTAATATCAATTGGATTACTTAATTCATTTAGCCCTTCATTTGGATTGATTTCAGTAGGTCGAACTTTAATAACAATGGTTTCATTACCAAAAAAACCTTCTGGATTATCAATTAATTGATTATCTATCTGTTGAATATCATGATTTAAGTTTTCAACAAAGTTAGCTACTTTATACAAGGTTCTTGCCTCATCGTCTAACAATGGAATTATTACTTTCTTGATTACGCAATGCTGTTTTAATGCTTCAATTCCATTTATATGATCAGCATGAAAATGAGAGATAAACAGAATATCTATCTGATTGTTTTTAGGAAAGGTTGATTTAATTTTTTTCTCTAAATCAATCGTTCTCATTGTTGATGAACCACAATCATAAACAACGGTAAATTCTCCTCCTCTCAAAAAATGTCTTTCGGAATAAAATGCCCCTTGCCCAACTGGGTGAAATGTTCTAATAAGTTTCATAGTTGATTTTATTATTATGATTTTAAAAACCAAAATTCAATAACCAAAAAATTGAATGCCATCTATTTGATAATATGTTGTTGTCTGATAACTGCCACCTAACCAATATCTTCCAATCATTTCAAATTTCCATTCCTTAGCCGTAATTCCAGAAAAAGTAATTGAGTAAGTATCTGTCATTGGACACCCCTGATCTGTCCTTGATACGTTTAATTCAGGGCAAGTGTAGGCACTAATCCATTGACCAATTGAATTTTTGTAATATAAGTTCCCTAAACAACTGTGAGCAATGTCGCCTGGACCTGGAAATGTACTGCACTTGCCTGTTAAAACATTAGGAAATTCATAATTAAACCTAAATCCACTTATTGTTTTAGAACCGCCAAAATCAAGGAACATCTCTTTCGTATATATAGTTGAATAGAAGGACATGGCTAAGCCTCCTTTGGTTGAAGAATTATTATCCAATAAACTGCTCGGTGAAGTGATGGTATTGGACGCACTATTGTTAATCCAGGATGTTTGGCTGGATAACCAAGAAGGGGATGCAATTGGAGTTGGTTTTGGAATTATTCCGTTATCAAAATTGCCAAACGCAATCTCTCTAATTCCAAAGGCCTTTTGTGTGGGTTTTGCTGTTAATTTCCAATATCTTGCTGTTTTTGGAGGAAAAGCAAATGTGTACCAATCCAATGCATATGAAGAAGGCATTTTTTGATTTAAAGCTAAAGTCCAACCAACTGAAGAATCATCCGAATAGTACAATTGAAAACTGTCAATTGTACCGTAGACGGCCCCAGATTCACAATAAAACCCTAATGCACTTAGAGTTTTCGATTGTTGCATATCATAATAAAAGGATGCTTCAAGGTACCAGACATCCGGATTACTACCAACCCACCAGGTATTTTGTAAAGTAGTTGTTAAGTCACCATCAATACCATGTGAAGCTTCACCTGTCCATACGTCACTAGGTTGAGCATTCAACTTTGAATAATTCGCATCTGTACGGTAAGCTAAAATTGCATTATTTGCTACCCAGCCTATTATGTTTGTCATAATGAAAGTTTGCTGATTTCCGTATGCAGTTCCCGCACTATTAGTCGCATAGGCTCTTACAAAATAGGTACTTCCAGCTGCTAACTCGTTTAAAACACTGTTGTACGTTCCGGATCCGATGCCATCATTTGTTTTGCTGTTTGCAGTTGTTGGATTTATTGAAGTACTCCAGCAAACACCTTTTGCAGTGATTGCACCGCCTCCATCTGAACTTATCGTTCCGCCACTGGCAGCACTATTAAAAGTAACAGAATTTATTGTATTAGTGGTAAGAGTTGCAAGATTGGCAGAGGTAGTGAAAGTTAACTCATTCCCGTAAACCGTTCCAGCACTATTTGTAGCATAAGACCTAATATAATAATTACTACCTGCAGTTAATCCGGTTATGGCACTTGTGTATGTTCCCGATCCTGTTCCTTCATTGGTTTTGTTGTTTGCGATGGTTGGATTTGTGGTGGCACTCCAGCAAATACCCTTTGCAGTGATTGCACCACCACCATCAGAAATAATAGTCCCACCACTTGCTGCTGTAGTTGTAGTGATTGAGTTTATTGCATTGGTGGTAATCGTTGGAAGATTGGCTGAAGCTGAGAAAATTACTTCATTGCCATAAACCGTACCTGCACTGTTGGTGGAATAAGCTCTCACATAATACGTTGCACCGGCAGATAAACCAGTGATCGCACTTGTAAATGCTCCTGTACCAGTCCCTTCATTGGTTTTACTATTGGCTGTAGTTGGATTTGTTAAAGTATTCCAGCAGACGCCTCTGGCAGTTATTGCCCCTCCACCATCAGAACTGATAGCTCCACCACCAGCTGCAGAGCTTGAAGTGATGGAGTTAATTGTGTTGGTGGTAATCGTTGCCAGGTTGGCAGAAGCAGAAAAGGTTAACTCATTACCATAAACCGTTCCTGCACTGTTGGTGGCGTAAGACCTTACAAAATAGGAGGCTCCTGCGGTTAATCCTGTAATTTGGGCAGTATAAGTTCCAATTCCTGTTCCATCCGTGGTTTTGCTGTTTGATGTTGTGGGCAATGTGGTAGTACCCCAGCATACACCCCTGGCAGTGATTGCACCACCTCCATCAGCGGTAATATTACCTCCGGATGTAGCGGTTGTTGAAGTTACAGTAGATATTGCAGTAGTTGAAAGGGTTGGCAGATTGGCTTTGGTCGTAAAAGTGGTTTCATTGCCATAAGCAGTCCCCACGCTGTTGATCGCATAAGCCCTTGCAAAATAGGTAGTTCCTGGATATAGTCCAGTAATGGAACTTGAAAAATTACCCAAACCACTACCGTCTGATGATTTGATTCCGTTGACGGTCGGATCAGATGAAGTAGCCCAGCAAACGCCTCTAGAAGATACTGTAGCTCCACCATCGGAAGTCACATTGCCACCGCTTGTGGCACCAGTTGTAGTGACAGCAGATACATCGGTTGTGGTTATGGTTGGAGCCGTTTTAATCGCTTCCTTCTTGCAACTAAAAAAAGCGGACAAAAGTAATAATACAAAAAATAAATGATTGATCGCAAAATTGTTCTTCATGGTCGTATGGATTAAGTAAATATTTTAATAATAAATTGATATATAGGTATATATACCAAATAGTCATAGGTCTGAACCTGTTTAGATTGGTTATTATCACCAATTTTTAATTTTCGGTTATGAAAATTTTGTCAAAAAAATAGCGTGAACAATTGCTATTACTCGTATCTGAGGGAGTCGAAGCCCTGAGCACTCAAATTTCGACTTTTCAGATACAATATTATCAGCTAAACGCTATATTTTATATATTTTTGAAACTACTGTTGATGCTTTTTACATAGGCAATTTTTTAAATGGATGAAATTTTTGTTTGTATTATGGCAAATGTAAGAATAATAAAATTTAATTATCGCAATTTTCAAAAGTTATTTTGGCAATCAAATCACGAAATCTATAAGACAATATCCCCATATAAATCAAAATCCTCGGAACCGGTGATCTTAACCTGATAATAATTGCCAATTTTCAAGTGATTATTGGTTGAAACCAGTACTTCCCCATCTACTTCGGGCGAATCAAATTCGGTGCGGCCTATGTAATAATCACCTTCCAAACGGTCGATCACAACTTTAAGGGCTTGTCCTATCTTGCCGGTGTTGATTTCGGCGGAAATTTGTTGTTGGATTGCCATTAATTCGTCAGCTCGCGCTTGTTTCACTTCCTCAGGTATTGAATCCTCATATTTTTCACCTGCGTAAGTATCCTCTTCGTGGGAATATGGAAAAACACCCAATCTTTCAAAGCGCATATCACGAACAAAGGATTTGAGTTCGTCAAAGTCTTCATCCGTTTCACCGGGATGCCCAACCAACATGGTTGTACGCAGATGGATGCCGGGTACTTCAGCTCTGATCCGGCGGATCAAATCAACCGTTTCAGCTTTTGTGGTATTGCGCCTCATCAATTTAAGGACACTGTCGCTGCAATGTTGTAAGGCAATATCAAGGTATCGGGCCACATTTGGCTTTTCCTTCATCACTTCGAGCAATTCATAGGGAAAATTGGCAGGATATGCATAATGAAGTTTGATCCATTCAACACCTTCAATATCAGAAAGTTCTGAAATCAATTCAGCTAATTTGTTTTTTTTGTAAAGATCAATGCCGTAAAACGATAGGTCCTGCGCAATAACAAGCAGCTCTTTGACACCTTTTTCAGCCAATCCCTTAGCTTCTGTAATCAAATCCACCATCGGAACCGAAACATGCGCACCTGTCATTCGCGGGATCGCACAATAGGAACAGGTCCGGTTGCAACCTTCCGAAATTTTCAGATAAGCATAATGGAAAGGGGTAGTCAGATAACGTTGACGGGACAAAGACAGTTTATAATCGGCCTTTAAATCTTCAACCATCTTTCGGACCTGGAATTTCCCATAAAAACCATCTACTTCGGGTATTTCAGCAATTAACTCATCTTTATATCGCTCAGTCAAACAACCAAATACAAATATCTTGTCAATCAGGCCCTGATTTTTGGCTTCGGCATATTCCAAAATTGTGTTTACCGATTCCTCCTTTGCATCCAGAATAAAGCCACAGGTATTAATGGCAACGATCCTTGCATCTGAATCATCAGAGTCATGTGTCACTTCATAGCCATTGGCTTTCATCTGAGCCAGGAAAAGTTCTGAATCGACAAGGTTTTTTGAACATCCCAAAGTGACTACATTTATTTTCTTTTTCATAACCGCCAAAATATCAGATTATTATATAAAACAAAAGGATGCACTTTGGCATCCTGAAATTATGTAATGCGTTAATTTTCAATTAAATAACGAATCTACAAACTCGTTGCGGTTAAAAATCTGCAAATCTTCCAAACCTTCACCAACACCAATGTATTTCACAGGAATTTTAAACTGATCGGATATTCCAATGACTACACCACCTTTTGCGGTCCCATCCAGTTTCGTGAGAGCCAGAGCTGTTACTTCTGTGGCCAAAGTAAATTGTTTGGCCTGTTCAAAGGCATTCTGTCCGGTAGATCCATCAAGTACAAGCAATACTTCGTCAGGAGCAGAAAGATAGACCTTTTGCATTACTTTCTTAATTTTAGAAAGTTCGTTCATCAGGTTAATCTTGTTATGCAGACGTCCTGCAGTATCAATAATCACAACATCGGCACCCATTGCTTTTGCCGATTGTAGCGTATCGAATGCCACAGATGCAGGATCGGAACCCATGTTCTGACGCACAAGCGGAACCCCTACCCTATCGGCCCAAATCTGTAACTGATCGATTGCCGCAGCCCTGAATGTATTCGAAGCACCCAGGACGACTTTTTTACCGGCAGTTTTAAATTGATGCGCAAGTTTGCCAATTGTGGTGGTTTTACCCACACCGTTAACACCAACAACCATAATCACATAAGGTTGACCAGTTTGAGTAAGGTCAAAATCGGACACATCGGTTGAGTTATTTTCAGCCAGTAGAGCAACGATTTCTTCCTTCAGGATACGGTTCAATTCAGATGTACCAATGTATTTATCGGCAGCAACCCTTTTTTCGATCCTTTCAATAATCTTCAAAGTCGTCTTCACCCCGACATCGGAAGATATCAGGATCTC
>JBAXWR010000290.1:0-9266 GCA_037128295.1 Mariniphaga sp. | reverse complement strand
AATTAATTCCTCAGGTTGCCCCGACTGTTAGAGAAAAAAACACCTGCAAAACAAATGGTTCCTGAGATAACAAACAAAACTTTTATGCTGCTCATAAACAATACATTGTCAACTTCCTTGATGTGACCTCCCGGAAAATAAAACGAAAAGACCAGAGTAGCAAGCATCATGCTCACCATCTGTCCTATTACCCTCATTGTAGCGGATGTCCCCGAAGCAATCCCCAATTGATCTTTTTTGACGGAACTCATTATCGTATTCATATTGGGCGATGAGAATATTCCAAATCCTGTCCCCATTAAAACAAGATACATAACAATCAATGATACAGGTGTTTGTGCATTAACTAAAGACAACTGGAATAAACCGGCAGCACTGATCACCATCCCGGTCGTTGCTAGTTTCCGTGGTTCTATCCGATCAGAAAGCCTTCCGGCGAAAGGGGAAAGCAACATCATCATTAAAGGTTGTGCAACAAGAATCGTTCCTGTTTGTTGCGGGGTAAAACCTTTGATTTTTTGAAGGAACAAACTCATCAAAAAAACAAGCGAAAAGGTCGCACTATAATTGATCAAAGCAGCAACATTCGAAAAAGCAAATAACCGGTTGCGGGTAAACAGAGGAATCTCAAAAATCGGATCATCGGAGCTTAAACATCTCCTGACAAACAGAAACATCAACATTATACCTCCCAACATTAACGGCCATCCGAATGGTTTATTCAGATAGGATGAGCTGTAAACAATCCCAATAAGTCCAATGGCATAATAAAATGCACCGATATGGTCTATCTTAGCTGGGTTTTTCACTGTTTCAACAATCTTTAATTTGAAAAACACAAGCAAAATTGCTGCGATTCCCAAAGGAACACAGATTAAAAAAATACTCCTCCAGCCAAAAAGTTGAGTAAGAAAACCACCCGCAAATGGTCCGACCGATAAGCCAAGATAGACCGATGAAACATTTAAACCCAGGACTTTGCCGCGTTCGGAAGGCGGAAATACAGAAACCAGGATTGGTGTCCCGGTTGTCATCGTCATGGAAGCCCCAATGCCCTGAACGATCCTAAACAAGATCAACATTAACCCATTGTATGCCATTCCACAGAAAACACTTCCCAAAGTAAAAAGGATGATCCCTCCCTGAAATACAAGTTTTTGTCCATGGATATCTGCCAGTTTCCCGAAAGGGATAAGAAAAACGGCTGAAGAAAGCAGGTAAGAAGTGATTACCCAGCTTAATCCAACCGCATTCAGTTCAAAATCTTTTTCAATTGCAGGCAAAGCGATATTCACACCTGATATTAAAAAAGGTGTTAAGAAAGATGTCAATAATGCAATCGTTAAAGCTGACCGTTGTACACTATTCATTGAAAGCTCCAATTTCTGATGTGCCGCAAAGTTAGTAAAACATTGATTTGGTAATGTATTGTTAATAAATTGTAAAATGGTACATCTTTTTCAGCTTATTATGTTTTTAACTTTTAACTTTGCAGCTCGATTTTTCCAAATAGTTATTTTATTATGAATGAGAAAGATATAAAATTATTTTCGGAATTTCCCCCTGTATCCACCGAATCCTGGGAGGCATTGATCAATAATGACCTCAAGGGAAAAGATTATGACAAGACATTAGTTTGGCGTACGAACGAGGGCATCAATGTTCGTCCTTACTATCGTGAAGAGAACCTAAACGGTCTTGGATTTGTGGGGACTTTACCAGGACAGTTCCCTTATGTTCGGGGAAACCGCAAAGTTGGGAATGACTGGTTGATTCGTCAGGATATCCAGGTTTCTGATTTATTGGAGGCTAATCAAAAAGCGCTGACCATTTTATCAAAAGGTGTTACCTCCATTGGGTTTGTTTTCAAAATTTGCCGCGAGATTGGTGTTGATGACCTGAAACAGCTTTTACAGGGGATATGTCTCGAAAAAACAGAAGTGAATTTTGTGATGGCCTGCAAGAATGCAATGTTGGTAAAAAGCTTAGTCGCATTTTTGGAAGATCAAAAAGCAAATCCAAACGAAGTAAAAGTCTCGATTAATTTCGATCCTATCGGTGTATTCACACTCAAAGGGAAATTTTGTTCCAACGAAACTGAAGCATTTATCCGCGCAAAAGAGGTTATTGAATCGGCAACCGAATTTCCTGGCATTCAAATGATCGGCGTAAACGGAAAAAACTTTAACAATGCCGGTGCATCGGTTGTTCAGGAGTTGGGCTTTTCTTTGGCAATCGGAGCTGAATACCTTACCCGCCTCACGGAGAACGGATTAGATGCCGGCACTGTTGCACCACGTATCCGCTTCAACTTTGGGATTGGCGGAAATTATTTTATGGAACTTGCCAAACTAAGGGCTGCCAGGATGTTGTGGGCCAATATTGTGAAGGCGTACAACCCAAAATGCGAATGTGGACCGGAATGTGATTGCGATGACAATTGCACCGAAGAACTTTGTCTCTGTGCATGCGAAATGAATATCCATTCTGAGACATCTATTTGGAACAAAACAATTTACGATCCCTATGTAAATATTTTGCGCTCTGAAACAGAGGCAATGTCAGCAATTCTGGGAGGTACCGATTCATTGACAGTCCTTCCTTTCGATGCTGTTTATGAACAGCCTACCGAAATATCCGAAAGGATTGCCAGAAATCAGCAAGCTGTCCTGAAAGAAGAGGCGCACTTTGATAAAATAGCAGATCCTGCCGCAGGTTCGTATTATATTGAAACTTTGACCGCATCAATAGCCGAACAAGCCTGGAAACTTTTCCTCGAAATTGAAGAAAAAGGTGGCTTTATCGCGGCATTCCGTGAAGGATTTATCCAATCACAGGTGAAGGAAATGGCATCCAAACGGATAAAAGCAGTAGCTACACGTCGCGAGAATATATTGGGTGTTAACCAATTCCCAAATTATACCGAGCAAATCACAGAGAATATCGGGAACGAAGTATTTAAGGAAGTTGATCAGACAGATAAGGATGCCGAAGTTGAAACAATCAAATTATACAGGAGTGCGACCCAAATTGAAGCACTGAGGTATGCGACTGACTGTTTTTCAAAAAACGGAAAACGTCCCAAAGCGTTTATGCTCACGATCGGTGATCTGGTGTTCCGCAAAGCACGTGCCCAGTTTGCCTGCAATTTCTTTGCGGTAGCTGGTTATGAAGTTGTTGACAACAACGGATTCGAAACTGTTGAAGAAGGAATAGCCGCTGCCCTTGAAGCAAAAGCTGATCTCGTCGTAATCTGCAGTTCAGACGAAGAGTATGCAGTATTAGCACCTGCCGCTTTTAGCCTATTGGATGGCAAAGCAATTTTCGTGGTTGCCGGCGCCCCTGCCTGTTCAAATGACCTCAAAGCTGTTGGAATTGAGAATTTCATCAGTGTGAAGTCAAATTTGCTGGATTCACTTACTGAATATAATAATAAACTTGGGATTAAATAGTTTCAATTATGAAGCCTGATTTTAAAGGAATAGATATTACAAACTCCCCGAAACCCTGTTGCACACCAACGGAAGGGGAAAAGACAAACGAGGCTGGTAGCATCTGGATGACACCGGAGTTAATCCCTGTCAAAGGAGTTTACACAAAGCAAGACCTCGAAGGTTTGGAACATTTGAATTATGCAGCAGGAATTGCACCTTTTCTACGTGGACCCTATTCGACCATGTTTGTAACCAAGCCCTGGACGATCCGTCAGTATGCAGGATTTTCAACGGCTGAGGAGTCAAATGCATTCTATCGCCGCAACCTGGCTGCCGGCCAGAAAGGTTTGTCTGTCGCTTTTGACCTTGCCACCCACCGTGGATATGATTCAGATCATCCCCGTGTGGTAGGTGACGTTGGAAAAGCAGGTGTCGCTATTGACTCGATCCTCGATATGAAGATCCTTTTCGACAATATCCCGTTGAACAAGATGTCGGTTTCGATGACTATGAACGGAGCTGTTTTACCTGTACTTGCATTTTACATTGTTACCGCCCTCGAACAGGGTGCAAAACTGGAAGAACTTGCCGGAACAATTCAGAACGATATCCTTAAAGAATTCATGGTTAGAAATACTTATATCTATCCACCGGAATTCTCGATGAAGATCATTGCAGATATTTTTGAATACACTTCTAAATATATGCCGAAGTTCAATTCCATTTCAATTTCGGGTTACCATATGCAGGAAGCCGGAGCAACCGCCGATATCGAAATGGCTTATACACTTGCAGATGGCCTTGATTATATCCGCACAGGAATAAAAGCCGGTTTAAGTGTAGATGCTTTTGCACCTCGCCTATCTTTCTTCTGGGCAGTTGGGATGAACCATTTCATGGAAATTGCCAAGATGCGTGCTGCAAGGATGATCTGGGCCAAATTGGTCAAACAGTTTAATCCGAAGAGTGCCAAATCGATGGCATTGAGGACACACTCACAAACATCGGGTTGGTCACTTACCGAGCAGGATCCTTACAACAATGTAGGCCGTACTTGTATCGAAGCCATGGCCGCCGCTTTGGGACATACACAGTCGCTCCATACCAATGCCCTGGATGAAGCAATCGCTCTTCCAACTGAATTCTCTGCCCGTATTGCACGTAACACTCAGCTTTACATCCAGCAGGAGACAGAAGTGTGCCGTTCGCTCGATCCATGGGCAGGTTCTTACTATGTCGAATCGTTGACCAATGACCTGGTTGAGAAAGCCTGGGCTTTGATCGAAGAGGTTGAGAAATTGGGCGGTATGTCGAAAGCAATCGAAACTGGTGTACCCAAAATGCGTATCGAAGAAGCCGCTGCCCGTACACAAGGCCGAATCGACTCTGGAACACAGGCAATTATTGGTGTGAACAAATACCGTTTGGAGAAAGAAGACCCAATTGATATTCTGGATATCGACAACACGGCTGTACGGCTTTCACAGATCGAACGATTGAACAAGCTTCGTGCAGAACGTAATGAATCAGAAGTAGTTGCTGCACTCGAAGCAATTACGGAATGTGCCAGGACCGGCGAAGGTAACCTTCTGGAACTTGCAATTATTGCAGCCCAGAAACGGGCTTCTTTGGGTGAAATCTCCACAGCATGTGAAAAAATTGCAGGACGTTATAAAGCAACCATCAGAACAATTTCAGGCGTGTATTCATCAGAAGCAAACAAGGACAAAGATTTTGAACAGGCCGTAGTGCTAGTGAATCAATTTGCAGAAAAGGAAGGTCGTCAACCACGGATCATGATCGCGAAGATGGGTCAGGATGGTCATGACCGCGGAGCTAAAGTTGTTGCCACAGGTTATGCGGACCTTGGTTTTGATGTTGACATGGGACCATTGTTCCAGACACCCGCAGAAGCGGCCAAACAAGCCGTTGAGAACGACGTTCACGTCCTTGGTGTTTCATCACTTGCAGCAGGCCACAAGACCCTTATTCCATCTGTCATGAAGGAATTGAAGAAGTTGGGGCGCGAGGACATCATGGTAATTGCTGGTGGCGTTATCCCGGCCCAGGATTATCAGTTCCTTTACGATGCAGGTGTAGTAGCCATCTTCGGCCCCGGAACTTCGGTTGCAGCGGCAGGAAGAAAAATCATGGAGATTTTGGTTGCTGCTCAGGAAGGTTGATGGCTACTGGCGGCTGGCTGCTGGCTACTTGCAACTGGCGGCTGGCGGCTGGCGGCTTTCAAATGAAATAAGTTATCTAAATAAAATGGCTACTCCGGAAAATGGGGCAGCCATTTTTGTAATTTGTTTCATCGTTTAAACTATATATAACTGAATCATAGATATATATGTTGCACTCATTATAGGCAATGATTTAATACTTACAGCCGCGAAGAGGTTGAATTTGAATAACCGTGGGTGGCCCGTGAGCGAAGTCGAACGGGGAAACCCACGGAAAATGTGACAAGATGGGCGAGCAGCCGCGAAGCGGTTGAATCTTATCCATATAGTACTTATATAACACATTATCTGTACGATATCTATAATATAAATTCTGCATAATATTTTTCCTCCTGTACAGGAAGCTCTATTAATAAAAACCGTAAATTTACCCCTTGGCAAACCCAAATAACCAATTTGCAATGAAAGCATTTCTTACCAAAAGTTTCAACCCAAATTTTGCACTCTTTTTTGCTGCCATATGGATTTCATTGGCATTAATTTCTTGCGGTAAAAAGGATCCTGCGCCAGAACCGGAACCTGTCTATATCAAGGCAGTTGTTTTAATTAAACCCGCCGAGAAGGTTACCCAAACAACAGCCACGCTTATTGCCAGGGTAGTCCCCAATGAAACCGGAACCAGCGTCGCCTTCGAATATCGGACAACAGGCACTAATTGGGCGACATTTAATCTGCCGACAACCTTTTCCGGTAAAGATTCTATTACTGTTACTTATGATCTATCTGATTTGAAATCAGGGACATGGTATGGTTTTAGGGTTAAAGCTGTAAATAAGGGCGGTGAAACAATTAGCTCAGAAAACAACTTCACGACTGGTTCATATCTTAGACCACTTGTGACAATTAAAGCGGCTGAGAAAGTTAAGCTGACTTCCGCTACGGTGGTAGCTAAGCTTGTGCCCAATGAAGAGAATACCAAAGTATCCTTTGAATACAAAACAGCCGACTCTAATTGGCTGCTTAAAGAGTTGCCCCTAACATTCAGTGGCAAAGATTCAATTAAGGTAACTTTTGATCTCTCTGATTTAAAACCGGGAACGGTTTACAGTTTTAGGGTTAGGGCTATTAACGCAGGCGGCGAAGCAGTAAGTACCGACAGTCAATTTGAGACTTATTCGGTCGCTGACGTTGATGGTAATGGATATCATATTGTTACTATCGGTACCCAAACTTGGCTGAGGGAGAACTTTAGAGGAACTCATTATGCCAATGGCGATCCAATTGCCAATGTTACCGATCCGACTACTTGGAGTAATTTAAGTACTGGTGCTTATTGCTGGTATAATAATGATCCAAAAATTGGCGAAGTATATGGCGGACTTTACAACTGGTATGTTGGTAGTGATCCTAGGGGACTTATTTCTGGGTGGCATGTTCCGATTGATAAGGAATGGGATAAACTGATAGATTTCTTAGATGGTACTTTACCCGCTAATTGGGCCAGAGGATTAGTAGCTGGTCCAAAAGTTATGGAAGCTGGTCATAGCCATTGGGGCACAACACAAATCGCTGCTACTAATGCTAGTGGTTTTACCGCTTTGCCTAATGGAGGTTTTGAGGAAAATTCTAATACTTTTTTCTTCGCAGAGTTAGGAATTTCTTCCAATTTCTGGTCATCAACCAGCATGGGGGTAAGTGCTTTAGCACCATTAATTTCAAAAAATCTGTGCATTTTACAAGCAGGTTACTGCTCAAAATCTCGAGGATTCGGTATTCGCTTAATGAAGAACTGAATAATCGTAAAATAGTTTAAAAGGATGTTCAATAATGAGCATCCTTTTTTCTTTGGCACAGACCATTGCTATGATTATCTGTAAAGTGTATAATCATAATTTAATTTAAGGAAAAAAACGGCTCTATAACGATCTTTATGGGTTCTTCAAATTTTGCCCCAGCCAAGAGGCTCAATCTGAATCGAAGATCGGCGGAGCCAATAACCAAGAGTGGAACTCACGGAAAGTGAACGAAAAGGACTAGCTGCCACAAAGTGGTTGAATTTTTTACATACCAATGTTCAACCACTTCGTGGCTATGGTTGAATGAGCTACTTCTTCCGTGGGTTACACCATTCCGCTTCGCTCATGGTTCACCCACGGTTATTCAGATTAAGCTCTTTCAGAGCTTTCGTCACAAATCTGACTGAATTACCAAATTTTCATCCACATATAATATTGAATTACAATATATTATACAGTATTTATGAAAAAAGAGTTTGCTAAACTCATAACCACGAAGTGGTTGAATCTGAATAACCGTGGGTGGAACCCACGGAAAACGTGTCAGTTGCGACACCCAGCCGCGAAGCGGTTGAATCTTTCCTGCATTGTGTTATGGTTCAACCACTTCGTGGCTGCGACTGCTCGCGTTACTTCTTCCGTGGGTTGCACCATTCCGCTTCGCTCATGGTTCACCCACGGTTATTCAGATTAAGCTCTTTCAGAGCTTTCGTACTAAGTAGATTTTTCTCCCAAAGGGTCAAACGCAATAACCACCTATTTCCCTATTCGGGCTTCATCTTTTTCTCCAACTCCGAAATGGCCTTCTCTGCCGCCACCTTAACTTTCAAAGCTTTGGATAATTCCCAGGCTGATTTTATCGCTTTCTTGTCTGTTTCTTCAACCCAAACTGCAAAGGAGCTTTTCCCTTTAAAGTAAACCTTAAGTTTTTTGTCTGAGCTGGATGCAATCGTTTCGATCACTTTCTCAGCTTGTGGACTCCTGTAAGTCACTTTCTCCCAATTCGCCCCATTGAATTCATTATGATGGTTATTGATGTTATTAAGTGGAACCGAGTCTGTGCTGTTTGTAATTCCGTCAACCTGAATCCACATAGAGGTATGGTTGATCCATGAACTTCCATAATAATTGCTCATCAACGATAAATCACCCATTTGATTGACAATAACTTGAACATAACTCCGTGACCAACCGTTATCAATTCCCTGACTATTATGAATATAGTTTGTGTATTTTTCAAATTCTCCTTTATCGGGTGAGAACTCTTTGATCAATAAGTCAATAATCCTGACCACTTTTTCTTTCTTATCGAAAAGTACATTAATCTTTAATGTATTGATTTGATTTGAGATCTTACTTGCCCTCTTAATCTCAAGTACAGCCTCCGGATAAACTCTTGGAATTGAATCAAGATGTAACAGAGCTATAGCAGTATCCCCTTTGGTCAGAAAACCTTCAGCAACCGAAATTTTCTTAACTGCAAGTTCTTGCTGCGAAGGAACACATCCAATCAATATCAGCAGAATAATACCAGACACAAATAACCCTGATCTCATCATTTTATCGTTTAATAGTGATCATCGATGAACCGAAATAACGGTGCAAATATATAAAAAAACAGTTTTTTAAATCAATATTCGTTAATGAATAACAAAAGATACTAATAATCAAGATATTATCCTTAAAAAGAATTGCACTTTTTTTTCAAACTAATATTGTGATTTAAGAAAATAGTTCTTTTCTTTGCATCGCTAAAATTGGAAGGGCAACAAGCACAGTTTCAAGTTTAGTTTAACAATTGATGGTCTGTTCATCTAAGGGTTAGGATTCAAGATTTTCATTCTTGCCATAGG
>JBAXWR010000029.1:0-42202 GCA_037128295.1 Mariniphaga sp. | reverse complement strand
TGACAACCTCGGGTTTCCTAAACCATCACATTGCCAATTAATACCTTTTTTAAACTCAACTTTTCCATCTTTCCACTTTGCACTTCCCATTACTCCTCCTGTTCCTTTTTCTGCATCGGTTTTGTATCGGGTAGCATCAACAAATGCTTTAAACTGTGCCACGGTAACTTCGTACTTGCTCATTTTAAATGCACTAAGGGTAACCTGATGTTGGGTTTCATTAACAGATCTTCCAACTTCATTTTCCGGGCTGCCCATGGTAAAGGTACCAGCAGGGATGTTAGTCCATTCGATGGTGGGTTTCTGGGCTGAAAGGGTAGTTATTATAAGCAAGCCGATTATAATTCCAAGTAGGCCTTTCATTTGGTAGGATTTTGTTGTCATAAAACTAGTTCTAATTCGTAATTTTTAGTTTATAATCTGAAATAAAATGGGTTTAACTTGTTTTACAAAATTAAAAAAAATTAGTCGTTTCATGTTTATTAGTCGTTACCTCTGGTTTTATCTTCGGTTAAGCCCAATAAAAAAACACTCATCTGGTTGGAAATGCCAATTGTAACTTTTATGTTATTTATTTAGCCCGGACATAAGCAAGGCGAAATCTTTCTGCTTTGAATTGATCCTTCTTTTTAATTTCGCACCAGATTTTAACGAAGGATTCTAATTGGTAATGAAAACGGTTTTTAAGCAGGGTAAACCCCGCAAAGTGTTCAGGTTTTTTGGTTTTGGTTTCACGATTTTGTTTGCATTGATCGGCTTCTTTCTAACCACGGCATTTCTAGCAGTCAAGCT
This sequence comes from Mariniphaga sp., assembly GCA_037128295.1. Lineage (GTDB taxonomy): Bacteria > Bacteroidota > Bacteroidia > Bacteroidales > Prolixibacteraceae > JAAFHB01. Next base: position 41,410 of record JBAXWR010000029.1, on the reverse strand, counting down.
CCACGTTACCGATGATCCCGGGGCAGTTGATTACAACGACCGCTATTTTCAGGAATTAAGGGACAAATATGGGAAAAGTTCTGTAAATAACAGTGATACTGTCAATTACACAGAAGCCGCATTTTTCCACAATGTGTTGGTCTTGAATAAATATTATCCCGAAAACTCACTTTATATTTTAAATGCTTACCTGAAAAGCCGCAACCTGACCGAAGCCAGGCAGATGATTTCTGCTGTCAACTTGCATATGAAAGACAATCAGCAATATATGGCCGAGATTGGGGATGTGCAAGCAGAAGGATCCCGTGAAGGATTGCAACAGAACAGTGGAAGTGTCTTCAAGTGGATGAATATTTCTGAATGGGGTGATTTTAAACTGGCAGTTGCAAAAGACAAAGCGTTAATCGACTCTGTGGCAAATCAGACGGGTGTTGAGCCAAGGATGATCGTTGCCGTTCTTGTGGGTGAACAGATCAGGCTTTTTAATTCGAACCGTGAAGCCTATAAAAAATGGATTGGCCCGTTAAAAATTCTATCTGTTGAATCGACTTTTTCATTGGGTGTTACAGGTATCAAAGTTGAGACCGCAAAAATCATTGAGAATAATCTAAAGGATAGTGTATCAGTATTTTATCTAGGTAAAAAATATGAACACCTACTTGATTTTCAAACGACCTTCACTGAGGATGAGCGGTTTAAACGTTTAACAACCTATAAGAACCATTATTATTCCTATTTGTATGCTGCCCTGAATATCAAACAGATCAAGATGCAGTGGGAGAGGGCAGGCTTTCCGATTAACGACCGTCCTGAAATTCTGGCTACCCTGTTCAATATTGGGTTTGAAGTTTCGGTCCCAAAAGCCAATCCGCTTGTAGGCGGGGCAAGCCTGATGATCCATAACGAACCTTATACTTTTGGGGCAATCGCCTACGAATATTATTATTCAGGCGAGCTTTTTGATCTGTTCCCTTTCAAGGTTTCCAAATTCGACTGGGATAATGTATAATACTCTAATAAATAGTATATTAAAGTATCTATTGACCATTCTGCTCAGTATGTTTTCTGCTCTGACTTTCGTATTATCAGCACAGGAAGGACTCGATTCAGTAAAAAAATGGCATGAGTTGCAACCAGGAATCTCGTTTAAGGAAGTTGACGCTCCTGAAAAATCAATTTTGAACGATTCGCGGATTTTTATCCTGAAAGTCGACCCAATGTTGTGTCGATTTGAGCTTCTTTGTTCTTCTCAACATGGCAGGAAGAACCGTCCCGCTGATGAATGGGCCAATGAATTTAATGTAAACGTTGTCGTCAATGCCGGGATGTTCAATATGGCGAATGGGAGGACGAACAAGGGTTATCTGAAAAATTATTCGCATTATAACAATTCCAAACGAAACGGAGGTTACAATGTGATGATGGCTTTGAACCCGAAACAAAGGTCAGAAGCGGAAATGGTAATTTACGACCTCACATGTACAAGTTGGGATTCAATCCAAAGGGATTACCGTTCGCTTTGCCAAGGAATGCGGATGATCGATTGCAATGGTAACCGCATGGCATGGGATAAAAACCCAGGGCAGGCTTGCAGTATGGTGATTGGAGCCAAGGATCTGTCCGGTAACCTTTTCTTTGTATTTACACGATCCCCCTATACCCATCAGAAGATGATTGAATTTTTGTACTTTTTGATACCAGATATAAGGACGACTGTTTACCTTGAAGGCGGACCTGAAGCAAGCTTATATGTCCAAACGTCAGATACTGTTATTTCAAAGATAGGTAGCTATGTTTCAAAGACATATGCTAACGATAAAAATGATCATTTTTGGAAAATCCCAAATGTTATTGGGATAAGGTCAAAGTAAACATAATTCAAATGTCAATTTTGGTATGGTGTTTCTCCATTATCGATATCTGCATTCTGGAAGATTTCAGTTCTGATAAAATCTAAATTTAATAATTTCATGTGTTCGTAATTATCCATCTCCTCTTCTTCAATTTCCTCCAATACTTTGGCATAATAATCGGACCTTATGACCGAAAAGTTTCCAACACCTGCATTTTCTTCCAGCCGCGATGTGATTAGTTCAATTTCTTCCTCTGATTCAAACGGCGTTACAAGATATACCGGTTTCCCATTCTCGTCACCACATTCGATCTCGATTATTTCTATATCGTCACGATCTTCTTCAAGGTTAAATTGAGTTACCAAAGTGAATTCGTTTGCGGGGTTAAAGCCATTTTGTTCCCCATAGGCAATCCCAGCGTAAATAATATTGTGGACTATTTTATAATCGGTCACTTCCATATCAGTGAATTCTTTGATCTTTTCTAATCTTTCAAGATATTCGGACAAGGTAACATCCGACAAATATTCGGTTTCTTTTATACCAAAGCACAATAAATCAACTAAATAGAAAGTGGCAGTAATACTACCGTCGGTATGTTGGCGTGCGACTGATAAATTTGCCAATTTAACAGTTTCCCATCCAGTACTGACCCTACATTCGTAGATTGGCAAAGCGCGGGCTTCTGTACGAATTTTATATGCTGGCGAAAAATGGTCAGTAATATCTGTAGTTGTATTGTTTGTATTCATTTTTCAGACTTCATTTGAAATTTTTAGCAATTCGGTAATCGTTTTCCAGTTCCTTGTTGTCGCTATAACCTTCAACTTTTGCTCAAGATATTGGTTTGGAAGCTTCGTCTTGCCATAACCGTCAGGACCGTATAAATACATCACACTGTCCCCAAATGCAAATTCGTCATTTCCTAAACTTATGTTTAAATTCATATCGTCAGATAGTTTAGGGTGAATTGAGAATAACGTGACATGGAGCTTATCTATCTCATTGGTATGTGTTTGAGTAAAGGGGTTATTTCTAAATATACCAGCTAACTCATCTTTAGTTTTTACGATAACAGGAACATCAAAAGAAAAGACCTCTTTTATTTTATTTGAAATACCCATTTCCATTTCTTTGGGATCAGATGGATCAGACTGAAAAATCACGTTTCCACTTTGGATATAGGTTCTGACATTGATATAACCAAGATCCTCGTATAGCCTTCGTAAGGCATCCATTTTGATCACCCTATTTCCACCAACATTAATTCCCCGCAAGATTGAGATATAAGTACAAGTATTCATTTTTTTTCAGCATTTTTATTTTCCGACCCTATCTATTTGCCTGAATCGCAAAGCACTCCAGGTATTATTAATGGAGATAGCAGCCACAGTGGTTATTCCGAACTCTTCCCCTGTTAAACGAATAATATCCCTGTGGATATCCGTTTTAATTTTGGATGTCAACTTGGGATAAGCAAACCATAAAACACTATCTAGCTCAATATTATCCAAATGTCCTTTAAGAAAGTAAAGAAATTCTTCTTTGTTGTTTATAAATATTAAAGTGTTTTGACTTCGTAAATCTTTGTCGAATAACGTATTAAAGCCAAGTTCATGGAATTCCTTTTCGAAAAGCATAGGTGCGTTTATTACAGTTACCGGTCTTTTAAACTTAAACTTTTTAAGCGTTTCTTTCATGTAGATTTCTTTTGCATTCAATGGATAAATGTGAACCCTAATATTTTCTTTTTGCCCCACCTAGTCCGAATTTGAAACTTAAAACAATATTGTGCATTAATCCATTCATTTTGGAGTAATTCCCATCGAAAGGCACACGCTGAATTTCATACCTGAGATTCCATGAATAAAAGCCATACATTGGTTTGTGATAGAAATAGTTATAATAATACTGGTTAGGATATTCATGACTTATTTCAATTCCCATGATAGGTGCCGCCCCTGAATTGATCTCGATGCCGTCCAAATCGCTATTTTTCTTTTTGTCCTCGTCAAAGGGGGTAGCTGAAAACCAGCCCAATCCCAAAATTGGCGAAATTGTCGTTTTATGGTTGAGCACAAATTTATAGTTGAAGCTCATTTCAGGGATAAACAACTCGGCCCTTTGTCCATTTTCCCAGGTATAATTGTTGTAGGGGATGTTTTCCTTTAGCCGGCTAAAGACAAATGCACCTCGTGTATTGAGTTGCAACTTGCCAAATCCCCAAATAAATCCAAACCCAAATTCCGCACCATTTTTAAAATATTGCGATGTTTTGGTATTTAAAAAAGCTGCACCAGTATAAAACTCCATCCCAAACGAAAATCCTTTGGGTATATATTCGTACCGGATATACTCTTTTGTATATTTCTCATACTTGCCATTGGGATAGCTACTTATAAAATTACCTGCAAATGAGTTGATTGTTTTCTGATAGTCCCTATTGTTTGGGGTTGTTAATGTTTTCAGAATCAACAATAGAAATTCTTTGTCCTCATCTGAAAGCGTTGAATTCTTAACCTGAACGGTAAAATCATCTTTTTCTTTGTCGAGTGTTTGATTTAAGATCTGGTAGAGCTGGTCTTCTTTTGGTTTCACTTTTTTATCCATTTTTGCCATGGCGACAGAATCCATAGCAGTTGCCCCAATTGTAATAGGAACAAAATCATTTAACCAAAAACAAAGGATCCATTTTTCGGAAGGATAAAGTGACGTATAATATTCATTGTCAAATTTCAGGATCAGACTATTAAACAGTTCTTTGGTTTTTTCTTTATTATTTGCGATCACATTGTCCATGATGAGGCTTCTATACCTTGTAATCATTTCTGAATTTGAAATTGGCATATCCAGTCCAGAAGCTATTGATGGGTCAATCTGGGAATATAACTTATTTGAAAAGATTAATAGAATGACAAGGCAAAAAATGATTCTCATTTTCTATGATTTGGGTTTTATCAAAGATGAATGAATATAAAAAGTAAAGACACTTTCCAGAAGGTAAAGAAAGTGTCTTTAAAGTAATACGCTGACGAACTTATAATTAGTATCCTAATTTTTTAAGATAATCTGCAAATTTCTGAGTTGCAGTTACTACCTGGGCTGGCGTAGCATCTGCTTCGTTAAATTTCGAAACAATCACAGCTTTCGCTGTTTTGTAACATACCGCACCATCCATGCCGTGTTTAAAGACCATCAGGTTTTTATCTGCCTTTATCGTTTTATAGGTTGTTCCATTTATTTTGGCGCCGCTTCCCTTTATGTTATCAGGTTTATCAAAACCCAAAATAATGTACTTCAATTCATCCATTGGAAGTGTAAGAGTTGCTTTACCCGCCCATTGGGAGTGGTCTATACCAAATATGCCTGCTTTTACTTTTACCGCAGAAGTTAATTGTTTCAAATGGGCATCCCATCCTGATTGAGCAAAGCTCGTAACACTCAATAACATAAGCATTACAGAAATTAACAAAACTTTTGTTTTCATAATCTGTTTTTAAATTTAGAAAATATGCAACCTAATTATTTTTCACACTTCAAAATTAATTTATTTAGTTTAAATACGATGCATTAAAGTATTCGAAAATATTTATTCCTCGAATATTTATTGTATTTTGGATTTGTAAATCCTGATTGACCTAAAAATTATTATTCAGCCATTTTAAGGCAAGCCGGGTTGCTTCAACCATACTCCCTTCGTTGGCTATTCCTTGCCAGACAATTTCAAATCTTTCAGTATTGGATAAGTTGGCAAATACCACGGTATGGCCTGGAAAAGAATGTACCGATAGGTTCATGGCTTCCTTGTTCAATGGAGCCGTAACAACCTCATCCAGTTCACCATGGGAATTCCTATCGTCACCTTTTTATTTTCATTCATGAGGTTACTAACCGTTATTTAAGAATTTCACTTATACCCGCCAGTTGCCAGTCGTCAGTCTCAAAAATATGTAAATTCATTCCTGTCATTAAACAAATCAACCTTCCCCGAAACCTTTTCTATACCGGCAGATCCTTCAAGCAGATCCATAACAGCCTGTGAAACATATATTTCATCGAGGTTTAGTGTACTTTTAATGCGTACGATCTTTTCTTTGCCCGGTTCAATATATCCACAACTTCTCAAGGCAATTTCAAATGCGTCCTTGTCGGTTTTAGACACAAAGGGGATTTTGACCCTTTCGAGAAAGCCACTTGTTACAGCATTTGTATAGGTTGCGGAAAAATCTATCTGATCGTATAATTTTTGTGTGATCATATCTGCCAACCCCACTCCAATTGCATTTCCATGCGAATCTTCTGTAAGTTGCTGTACTACAATTGATTTAATTGCAGGTTCTAAAGGTTCTGGCTGGCCATAAATTTTGATCCTTCCGATGATGTTCGGATCCATCCCGACTCCGCTAATGTCTTTCCCCATTTTGTCAACTACAAGGACATCGATATCCTTTAAAGGAAGGGAGGGCATACTTGATTTTGCAATTTCAAGAAGTTCGGGTTCCTGTTTAAGAAATTCATCGGCTTTCAGGCATTTAATAACCATCGTGTTGTCGTAAGCATCTTCAACAAGGGCAATGCCAGCTAAAATCTTTCCCGATAAAAGGATTTGACTGGCAACCATTGGAATCATGTGACTTAGTCCATAAACACCGTAACTGTGTATCGCAGAAGCCTGCTTCTCTTTTCCCAGTCCGATCACTGACATCTTTACCAATCCGCTTTCGTAAGTGGAATGATAATCAGTATGCGGTTTGATCCTGTTGATCAAAATAACCCCATCCGATTCAGCGGCGTTCTTGTCCATAAAAACTTTAACAGGTGAACTCGCATGTGGCAACTCAACGACTCTCATTGAAGAAATTACGGGTGCCCCGACACCCTTTTCCGATATTCCGTAACCTTCCAGGATCGCTTCCTGACCTTCGGCAGTGGCACCCCCATGACTTCCCATCGCAGGCACAATAAATGGGAGTGCACCATGATTTTTGAGAAATTGTACCACTTCCTTTACAATAATTGCAATGTTCCTGATTCCCCTTGAGCCGACCGCTATCGCAATCCTGGAATCTGGTTTGATCAGTGGGTTTATCTTTTCCAACTCCTTTGAAATATTTCCTTGCAAATCGGTTATCGAATTATTCCTGAACTGTTGTTTGATTTTAATTAGCTGATAATTTTCCATTTATGGAAGTGATTGATTAAATGATATATAGATTTTAAAATTATATGATGAAAATCGCGAACCAGGCGAACCCGGTAAAATGACCAATTTTATTAGTAAACTTCTGTCAAAATCAATGGGTTTTAATTTGTCATCAATGACATTAACCAGAAAAAGTTGTTTATCTTCCGGATTAAATGTAAACCTTTCAATAACAGTCACTCTGTCAGGATAGGTCTCATGCAGATTGAAGTCATAGGTGTTGGAGTATTCCTGGGCGTGGTCACTTTCTGGATGAGGACTTCCCTCTAAAGTAATTCCTATTGAAGTACCCCCATTTTTCACTACAGCTTTATTAAGGCCCCTGGTTTTTTCAAGGTAAGTTGGTGAAGTCAACAGAATTTGAGTCACAACATCAATGCAAGTTTTTAGGTCATTTTTTTCCTGGACCCAATCTTGTACTGATCTGTTTTTGTTGTTAATATTGCTGATTATTAAAGTCTTATAATCATAAAGACTTCTCATTTCAATATGGTCGTTGGAATGAGAAGTCAAATAGAATAAGAATAGATATCCGATTAAAAGAAGAGTCTTTTTCATTGCCTTTATTGGGCATGTACCGAATTTTCGATACCAAACAAATCAAATGGTTTTTCCTTTAACTTGTTGTTGAATAGAAAGACAGTCAGAACAATATAGGCTATAAATACAATGACAATAAACAATTGGGCCCATGATGTTTTCTGGATCTCCTGTCTCGATTTTACATCACAAACTTCGCCGGGACAATATTGCGCTTTTTCTTTATAGATCCATGAATAAAATTTGCATCCGATACAAATCCCAAAGGATGTTTCGGCAAACAGGAAAATGATGCATATCAGGCAGATAATCCCTGTTATAGGGCTATAGGAATTAACAACCACCATAAGAATGAACATGGTCGCCGCCAAAACGACGCCGATGATCCAGGCAAACATTTTTTGTTTTGCCCCTACATATTCCGGCACCTGATTGCTAACGATCAATCGTCCAATGATTAACGTAGGTGAAAACCTGGGACTTATAAAAACCCGGATGACCATATCTGTCAAGAACAGGATAATTGCATATTTCAGCAATAAAAAATCGCCTGTAAAAATCACCTTCAATATCGAGACAAGCATGATAAAAAACAGGATCCCTGCTGCCGCCCTGATTTCACGCTCATTTAAAACGGGAATGTTGTATCCCTCAACGTCTTCGCCAAACTTCATTATTTTGCTCATTTTATGCTCTTATAGTTTTTAAATTATATTACAAGGATAGTTAATATTTATTTGCTATTGACTTTTAATGTTCATTTTATTCAATACCTGGGTAATTTTGGGAACAATTTTTTTTACTAACCTTTCCGATAATAGTCCTTGATGGTCACAATGAAATTGCGAAAGAAAGAATTTACCTTTTACATGATTTTTCCAATCGTAACCATGGTCAGGGTTATGGATAAATGAATTTGTAGCTTTTAAATAAAGACAATTTCCCGAAATGATACTAAGATGTGTCTGATCCAGATAAATGTTAATAATCTCTATAAATCTGTTATTTATTAACATAGTGGATTCATTAGTGTTTAGATTTTTGATTTTTTGCATAACATAATTTGGTATCCAATCGAAACAACCTTCAATAAATGTTTTTTTTAAATACGAATAGAGTGTACGAAGTTTATTTTTGCTTAAATAACCTGCAAACCTGTAATAATTGGGTGTATCAAGAAGAATGCAAAGTGGAATATTATCAATAAGAGCTGCCAATTGAAATGCAATGTAACCATTAAAACTGTGTCCGATTAAGATTGGGTTATTTCGTTTGTTTAAAGCCTCAACCATTTTATCCAAGATGATATTTACTGCATTATTACTTTGTTTAACACAAAATAAATCATAAAAAAGAAAACTCAAGTTATATTTATCTTTTAGTTCAGTAATGTAATGTTCGTAAATGGTTTTAAGGCTAAAATCGCAGATGAAAAATACGTTGGGTCTTTCGGGTAGTTGTTCGTTTATTTCAATTGAATATACATATTGGTCAAATAGTTTATATTCAATGAATTTTGAAAGAGAATTTGGTGTTTTGCACAAATGAATGGCATGATAGGGAATTATTATTTGTAGTTTACTTTCTATCATTGAAATACAAAGGTTTGCACTTAAGGAATCTCCACCAAAATCGTTAAAAAAATCGGCATCCGGATCTATGATTTGAGTTCCCAAATTTTGATTCCAAATTTTAATGATCTCGTTTTCTATACTTGAAAATGCCTGGTTTTGTATTTCTATTTCGTTATTGGAAGGAGTTTTGGAGTTTACAAATTCTTCAATTTTATTTTTATCTATTTTGCCGGTATGGGATAATGGAAAATCGTTCAATACATAGAAAGCATTCGGTAAATGGGTCAATGGTAATGATTTGGATAACTGGGTTTTAACTATTGAAAAATCTATCTTCCCATTTGTTTTAATACATGCAGTAATTGTTTTTCTTTCAGGGCTTGAACAATTTATAACGACAACAGCTTTCTGAATTTTATCAATCTTCTCTAATTCTTTCTCAATTGAATAAAAATCAATTTTAATTCCATTTAGTTTTGTTTCATGTTTCTTCCTACCGGTATAAAACAAATAACCATGTGAATCAAAATAACCTAAATCTCCGGTTTTATAGGATACTTCATTGTTTAACAGGGTGAAAGTGGGTTCACTACCCATCTTATCATTAATATATTCTTTTGCAATATATTCCGATTGAACAATGATCTCACCTATTGTATTCGCAGACAGGTATTTACCATCTTCAGAAATGATTTTCACCATCCGATCGCGAACAGGTTTACCTACAGATGAAATAAAACTTAAGTCGTGGGTATTTTTCGTAATTTGATACTCTGAAATTGTACGTGTTTCAGTCGTGGCATAGGCAACCTGTAAAATGGTATGATCCGGAAACTTACTCTGAAATAATTCAATATCTTCTTTAATAACAGGTTCTGCACCAATAGATAGAAATCGTAAATGCCTTAAGTCGGAAAAGCTTTGAAACATTTTACAAAGAACCCGAAAAGATGAGGCTGATAAACAGGAGAAACTGACTTTTTGCGCCTCCCAAAATTCAGGTAAATTTTTTATACCATTCTCGCGAATATTGTAAACTGCAATTTTCCCTCCGGTTAAAAGGGCCGGAAAAATGCTTGAAAGGGAGGCACTGAATGAAAAAGAGAATAGTAAATCAATTGTATCTTTTTCAGTAATGTGGTTACATTCGATTTGGCGCGAGATGTCATTTAGTATGTTTTTGGCAGAATGAGCTATGAATTTGGGTTTGCCTGTACTTCCGGAAGTGCTAAAAATGCAAATATTCTGATTCTCATCATAATCCGTTAATGCATGTAATTTCCCGATATTCCGATTCACTTCGAGTATATCTTTGTAATTGTATTCTTTAACAAGGTTATTATTTTCTATCGGGCCTTCGGTTAATAGAATAATGATTTTAATAGCTTGTTGTTGAACAAGATATTGGTTATCCGATGTGAAGGAGAAATAACAATTCCCTGACAGAATTACTCCGGTTATCGCTGAAATATGCTGGATCGGATCATTGAGAAATATTCCAATGGGTTCATTTTTAATATCTTTCTGAGTGAGAAAACTGGCTATTTTTAACGAATTTTGAAATAATTCAGAATAAGTAATTTGGTTGCCATTGCTGCAAATTGAAGTATTACCTGAATATCGGGAAAAACTATCAAGCAATTTATACTGTAAATTCATAATTGTCAAATTCATTCAAATCAATCAAATTCAATCTATTCATATTGTGATGGCTAACACTTCCTTTATAAGCCCAGGAAATAATGCTGTTCAGATTTGGATCCAGTAAACATTTATTTATTCGCATCATTATTCCTGCTTTATGATGATTATGTCCCTGATATTTTGGTAAAATAGCACCAGCAGCTAAAAAGTAGTGATGGTTTAATTCATATAAAACTACAATACCCATTATATCATGTTCGTTTTTAACTAAATAGAGTTTTGTTCCTGGCATAGAATATAAGCCAACAAAATTGTCATATACTTCTTTTACATCCCTGTCAATCGCGTTGAATCCTTCGAGGTAAGTTTGAGTAAATAACATTAATTCAGAATCGGTAACTTCCTCAAATACTGAAGTAAACTGATAATTTGAGGTAGCTTGCTGATTGAATGAGTATTTAGTTTGGGATATTACATTTTTTTTGTGGTAACGCAGGCTTGAAAGAAATGAATTGTCATAAAGGCCTGATAATCCGATAAACTTGTGTAATGAGATGTCTCGATCCCGATAAAATTTCTTTATCGATAAGAATTCCTGTAAATTTAAAGGTTGATTGTTTTTTGAAAAAGCATAATTAAAGTAACTGACTGAGGGGAAACAAAATGCCATAAAATTCTCCTCCTCCAAAATATGTATTCTATTCTGGTTTCCTTTAATCTGGCTATAAGCACGTAACCGGTTTAAATCATATTCAAAAAACAATTCCATATTTGAGTCGTTGATTAAGAATTCATGTCATTCCAAACATTAACTGCAAATAAAGTCAAAAATAGGTTAATTAAGGCCGTTTATAATAAATCGTCAACGGCTTTTTTGATTACTTTTTTTAGTAGTTCCAGAGTTGTTGGTAGCACTGCGGAATATTGTAATATTTGAAAAACTTGATTACTCAAAAGTAACTAAATCAATTCAAATGGCAAAACTGAAAAGGTAAAAGGGTCAGGTTTCTTAAAAGACAATTATTAATTTCTGTCAGATTATTCTGTTATTTATTCATAATCAGGAACATCAGGTTCAAATAACAAGGCTTCTCCTACAACAGTTTCGTAGGTTGAAATTTCCGAAGGCGTAATCAGGAGATCAATTTTCTGGTAATCCATCGATTGGTAAGCGAGAATGATCTCTTTTGCACTATTTTCGGGAATTGCATCGATAATGGGTACCCTGAGTTTTTTCAGGTTCTGGCTTTGCCACCTCGGGTAACCTCCATTCATCTTATTCCCAAGTTCAAGAAGTTGATCCTTGACAAATCCAGACATCAGAATGGCAGCAAGTAATAAAAGTTTTTCATACGATCTCCCTGTGATATAATACAAGTTGTGGTGAGGGTAATAATTCCCCTTGTCGATTATCAAATGAATATTTCCTGAAATGTCAGGCAATAGTATTTTTGCCATTTTGGTCAGACTGGGATTTATCCGATCAATCGTTTTGTACCACTTATTGGGATTTTTTAGTGCGACGTGACGCTTGGTCAAAATATCCTTATGGTAATTGAAGTAATCTTTGGCTTTCGGGTATTTTTCCAAGTCAATAAGATCCCCATTTTGTTCAAATGGATTTAAAATAGTTTGGCCAGACCACTCTAATTTATTGTTTGTAAGGTCTCTGGAGGTTATTATAGGGATTAACAATTCATTTTCGATAACTTCTTTAAAGTTGTTCTGTATATAAACTTTGTCGCAACCAGTGGCGACCCCTATACCAATCCGGAATCCCTGGTTTTCAATGGAATCGAGAAACTTCTCATGTTCATCGCCATTGATTGTATAAGCGAACCAGTTTTTAGGGAACCTTACATTCAGCTTTCTTAAAGGAAATATCGTAAAGTCCAACTTTTTTAATTCTGCAATAGTATGAACACAATAGTAATCCGCCTTTGGACTATGGAAGGATTTTCTGATGGTGGTAATCGCGGGATAGGCCAGCACGTCTTCCTCAAATGGGCTGGCCCCTTCCATGTCAATGACCTCTTCCAGCTCATAATGCAAACCGATCAGTTCCCTAAGGTTCAGGCCATATTGATTTTTCAACCAACGATTGGAACAAATGAAAGAAAGCACACCGCCTTTATTTAAAATGCGAAGACTCTTTTCGTAAAATGCTATGTATAAGTCACTTCTATGAGTGAATGTCCTAAAGATTTTTCTGTAGGTGTGTTTTTCTTTTTCCGGGATGTTCTCATGCCTCACATAGGGGGGATTTCCAATCACGAAATCGCAATGTATTGGATCGGCAAGGAGAAAATCACATGGTTGGATCAAAGTTTCAGGTAAAGTGGCCGAAAGTTCAGCCAACTTAACACTGATCCGTTCGGAAAGCAATTCGGCCATATTACTATCCAACTCATAAAGCCTTATATTTGAGAGTGCTTCCTGAAATGAGAACCCGAAAATTTTGGAAGACGCATGGAGCCGTTCAATTATTTTGATTGCAAATGCCCCATCACCCGCAGCAGGTTCGACTATGATTTTTGTACTGAGGTTGGAAGTTGATACATACCCGATCCGATCGAGCATGAATTCAACAACCAATGGTTTAGTGAGCACCAATCCATGCTGATTCCCATTTGAACGGCTTCCATAAATCATGATATGAAATCTTTCAATTTTCTGTCGATAATCTTTCCATCTATAAAGGTATTTTTCACATTTGTAAAGGTAGTATTAAAATTAAACTGCTGAATATTTGAAATTGCTTGATGTGATCTGAGTGTAGGCAGATAATTTTTAAACTTTTACTGTTTGGTGTTAAAGAAAACACCATCACCTATCATTTGAAAGAAATTTACGAAAGTGGTGAACTGATTGAATTGGCAACTACTCGAAAAATTCGAGTAATTTGGACTGGAGGTAATTGGCTAAATATCAATAATATAAAAATATTTCTTATTTATTTGGATCATATAACCAAATAAAATTAATTTTAAACCCACTAAATACTCGAACGCCATGCAGTACGACCTCTTTATCAGCTACTCCCGGAAAGACAACCTCACCAACCGGGTTACCGAACTCAAAGAAAAAATTGAGACAGAATAGCTTGTTGCCAATCAATCAATGCAATAGAGATTAAAAGATGATTTCTTTGAAGAATTTCTAAAACACCAATAATGGTTATTCCAAAGTGCAATTTATTATCCTATTTGTTCTTTGTAAAGAGCAATTCAAGGAAAGGATGTTTGAAATAGGATCATAAAAATAAAATCCAGCTCTGGCTGTTTCGATTTATGTACTAAATCCTACTGATAATTAAATCGGCAAGGTCCAAGCAATGATACGTCTTTCTCCTAAATTTCAGCTCTTTACCAGTATTGTTCATCATACGTAAATTGAAAAGCCGTATTGATGAAAGGATTAATTCGTTATTTAGAGCTGTATGAGAATCACTGTGGTTGATTAATAATTTAACCTCATCGTCATTTGCTATATCCTCAAAATATTCTCTTAGATCTATTCTTAGCTTAGGTATTTGGTCAAACAAGGGTTTTAATGTATTAGTTTGTTTTATGTACCTTAAAAATGGCAATTTCGATGAGAATACCATAAAACTTAATGAATTGTCAGGAGATTCGTAAACAGATAAAACTGGTACTGCATTGACATTTATTCTTGCCAAACAATTGTCCTTTTCAAGATATTTGGGTAAACAGGTAATATTCCAATAGTTATATTCACCTGCGATGTAATTTGGGATACACAAGGCAATGTATTTTGACAAGACCAGGATCAATTCTTCGAAGTAGGGCTTTTCTTTCAGGATCAAAAACCTTTCCTTAAATCTTTCCCTTACTTTGTCATTGTTAAATTTTGTCCCTGTTAAGGTGTTGAAATGTAAATCCTTGAGCCATTGAATCTGGTCGGTTTCAGTGAAAATGTTTTTAAATTCCAACTGTTTGAGGTTTCGGATTCTTAATTTGTTCTTCTCAAAAATAGAAATGGTCTTATTTTCTTCCGAAAACAATAAATCGGCTCCGACTGGCTTAAAATAAACAGATTCAATGTCATTGTATTTGCCAAAATGTTGATTAATTCTTTGCTGTATTTTCTTGGCTTGCCCTATATAGTATTCATTATTAGTGAATTCAAGTATGTAAATGCCACAGTCGTCATCATTGTAAATGATCGAAAACCCTAAATCGCAAATAGAAAACGATTTCGGCGAAATTTCAGGTTCAGATGGTATTTCTGGAAAAATGCCGATTACATTGATATCTTCATAGTAATCAATCGATTCGGACTCATGTAAAAGCAATTCTGTTATATCATTATTTGCCAACTCAAACTGATCGGTAAAATAATACAAATCAGCCCGCCATTGTAAAGCATCATCGTCCTCATAATCTGATAGATAATTTGAAAACAATTCAATTGCCTTCTGATAATTCTCTAAATAGCAGTAACTTCCTCCCAAATAGAAATTTACCCGGTAAAATTTACTATCCTTGGATTTTGCCTTTTCTAAATCTTTGATTGCCAATTCAAATTCATCTATCTCATAGTAGCATACCCCTCTATTGTAAAAGCCATTGGCATAATCAATGTTTAATTCCAACGCTTTTGTAAGGTCAACAATAGCTTTATCATATTCTTTTAACTCGATATTTGCTTTGCCTTTTGCACCAAAATAAAGATAGTTATTGTCGCCTGATTCAATTTTAGAATCGCAATAATCAATTAGTCCAGCAAAGTCTTTTTGGTTGTAATAATTTTGTAAAATATCTCGTTCTTGGTCCAATAGGTGAGTAAGTTTAATGTAAATATTTGAATATCAACGTTTGTTTATCTTGTGTTGCACTCAACAGAAGTATATTCATCTTTTAGCTCATTCAATCCATTTTCCCTCGAAAAGGTAAATTGACTTTCAGTTTTCCTGGTTTTCTTGTTTGATTTTGTTTTCGAAATTAAAAATTCTGCATACTCAACTACTTGTTTCTGAATACTCATAGGCAAATTCTCAAAATCTGATGTAAATGTCGATATTTCCATTTTGACCTGTAACTTAAAGAGAACTACAAAAATAAGTATTTTTATTGTCCACACATTGAATCCTTATCAGGAATTCCACTTGATTTGACCCGGAACCGACTGAATTTTCATCCAACACGTATTCAAAAAGATTGTATTCTTGAAAAAGGAAGTAGTATATTTGCATGTATTTCAAAATTCAAAACAATGAACATAACTGCCCATATTGATATCAGTACTGCCAAAGGGCGCAAGATTGTCCAGGAATTGGAACGCAACAAAAAAATTGTGGAGATCGAAAACCCAATGCCGGTTGGAGAAGATGGATTGCCTTTGGTGACCTATTCAGTTGAAGAGTCTTTTGAAAAATTATGGGATAAAATGGAAGATCATTACGGTGTCGATATAAGGAACTTATGAAGGCTTATGACATTAGAATTTCGAAGCAGGCTGATATTGACATTGAAAACCTGCATATTTACATTTATGAAATCTGCAAATCTCCCATTACGGCCAAAAGATATATTTTGGGTCTTTATTCTGCAATCAATTCTCTTAGCCGCTCAGCCGAAACCTATCCTATTTCAAATTTACGATCAATTTTATATTACGGATACAATGCCCGCCGGATTAACTACAAAAAAATGTCAGTTATTTATACAATTCACAACAACATAGTTTTAGTAAATCGTGTAATTCCTGGTGCAGTGATCAAATAATTATGTCGGTTTACCAAATCTTTTTTTTATGATACATTTGTCAGACAAAAATTAACAAAGCCATCTTCAATGAGACTGATTCAACTGATTGCCCTGCTTTTAATCAACCAACTGCTTTTCGCACAGCAAACCGAAACCCGCTATTTGTCGGGAACGGGTGCAGACCACACGGTTAACTGGGAATTCCTCTGTTCTGCCGGGATGAACAGCGGCAAATGGACAACCATCGCAGTCCCTTCGTGCTGGGAACAACAAGGTTTCGGTGCTTATAACTACGGCCACGACAAGTTCGAGAAAAGGGTCAATGAGACAGGGACTTACAAATACAATTTTTCTGTACCTTCAACCTGGAAGAACAAACAGGTTGTAATCGTTTTTGACGGTGTGATGACCGATGCCCAGGTGAAAATCAACGGTACGCTAGCGGGACCCATCCATCAGGGTGCTTTTTACCAATTCAAATACGATGTCACAAAACTTTTAAAGTTTGGGAAGGATAACCAACTGGAGGTATTTGTCAAAAAACATTCCGATAATCTTTCGGTGAACAAAGCCGAGCGCGATTGCGACTTTTGGGTTTTTGGCGGAATATTCCGTCCTGTCTATCTCGAAGCCAAACAGGTCCAGAATATCCAGCGGGTTGCTATTGATGCACAAGCTTCCGGTGATTTCAATGCCGATGTTTATTTATCGAACCTTAAACCAGATTCCAAGGTTATAGTTGAAATACAATCACTTAATGGGAAAGTTGAAACTAGCTTTGAATCCCCGGTAACAGGACCAATGACCCATGTTTCTGGAAAGCTGGTTTCGCCAAAGACCTGGAACCCTGAATATCCAAATCTTTATACAGCCATCTTCAAACTTGTGGACAAGGATAACAAGGTGGTCCACCAAATCAGCAAACAGATCGGCTTTCGAACGGTTGAGGTACGTGCCGAGGATGGGGTTTATGTCAACAATGTCCGCATCAAAATGCAAGGCGTTTGCCGCCATACCTTTACCCCAAAATATGGGAGGACGTCCTCAAAAGCGATCAGCATCGAAGTGGTCAACCTGATCAAAGATATGAACATGAACGCGGTACGGATGTCGCACTATCCTCCTGACGAACATTTTCTGGCTGTTTGCGACTCCCTTGGCCTCCTGGTGCTTGACGAACTGACCGGCTGGCAGAAATCTTATGATGAAACCGTTGGCAGAAAACTTGTCGAAGAGTTGGTTGTAAGGGACGTGAACCACCCATGCGTAATATTTTGGGACAATGGGAACGAAGGTGGCGAAAACAACCTGCTCAACGATGATTATGCAAGATTTGATATCCAGAAACGGGAGGTGCTGCACCCATGGCAGGATTTCCGCATGACCAATACGCTTCATTATGCCGATTATAACAACCTTTCGTTGGACGGTTACAGCAAACGGAAAATCTATTTCCCGACTGAATTTTTGCATGGTTTGTATGATGGCGGTCTGGGTGCCGGCCTCGATGATTACTGGTTGCGGATGTGGAACGATCCATTGTGTGCCGGTGGATTTTTCTGGGTTTTTGCTGACGAAGGTGTCGAACGCACCGACAAAAACAGGGAATTAGATACCAGTGGAAATAATGCCCCCGATGGCATCTTAGGACCTAACCTTGAGAAAGAGGGTAGTTTTTACACAATCAAAGAGATCTGGTCGCCGCTCAATTTTGAGAAACGGTACATCACCCCGGAGTTTAACGGAGTTTTCCATATCGAAAACCGTTATTTTTATACTAACCTGAATCAGTGTAAGTTAACTGCCGAATGGGTCAGCCTCTCCAATCCTGATCAGTCAAAATCCGAAAATATCCAGTCAAAAGAAGAACTTAAAATTGACCTTGCCCCACAGCAAAAAGGGATACTTCAATTGAAATTGCCGACCAACTGGCAGTCGATGGATGTTTTGCGCATTAAAATGATCGATCAATATGGTAGGTTTTTGAATACCTGGAGCTGGCCGGTCAAAAGTCCGGTATCAAAAGTCAAAGAATTGGTAACTTTGGGTGTTGCTCCTAAACCTGTACTTCAGGAAAATGAAAGTGAATTAAAAATCAACGTTGCCAATCTAAACCTTGTCTTTAACAAAACAGATGGGACCTTGAAGCAAGTTAAACAAGGCGATCAACTGATACCCCTTTCCAACGGACCGTTGTTTGTTAGCCGAGAGAAAAAAGTAACTCAGGTACAGAACCGTTTTGAAGGTAATGATCTGATTATTCAAACTTTATATGACAACAAGGATGAAGTGAAATGGCAGATAAGGGGAGATGGTCTGATTGGTTTGGATGTCACCTACGATCCGGGCAACAACAGCTTGTTTGCTGGCATCACCTTTAGTTTTCCGGAGGCAAACGTGGCTGGGATGAAATGGCTTGGTGATGGCCCTTACCGTGTTTACAAAAACCGAATGAAGGGGACTGAATTTGGTGTTTGGGAAAAAGCCTACAACAATTCGGTCACAGGCGAGTCGGGTTATATTTATCCCGAATTCAAAGGTTATCATGCCGAAGTTTATTGGGCCAAAATTCTGGGAAAAGGTGTTCCCGATTTTAAGGTTTACATTGAAAGCAAGGATATTTTCCTTCGGATGCTTACCCCAACTGATTCAAAATTTTCTGGTAAGGCAAAGATAGAATATCCAAAGGGGGATATTTCGTTCCTGCACAGTATCAATGCGATTGGGACGAAATTTACCGATGCTGCTTCCTCTGGACCACAATCGATGCCGACACCCTTCAATGCCTCTAAAATACAAGGTGGGAAGCTGAACATGAAATTGTGGTTCGATTTTAGATAAACTAAAATATTGATATATAGTTAGAAATACAATTGAAATACAATGGATGTGCAATGATAGTAACTTATATTACCTGCAAAGACCGCAAAGAGGCGCAAAGTCTTTCATGGCAGATCTTTGCGATCCTTGCGTTCTTCGCGCGATTTTTTTTAACTTCAATATAAAAATTAAATGAAAATGAGAAAATCAGTATTTCCTTTATTATCAGTGCTTTTGATGGCTTTTGCATTGATCAGTTGCGCCGGAAAGCAAAACATTTTAACCGACCAGGAGAAAGCAGACGGTTGGAAACTGCTGTTCGACGGTCAAACAACCTCGGGTTGGAGAAGCTATAACGCAAAAGGTGTTGGCGACTGGACCGTTGTGAATGGAACTTTGGCTGCTGCCGGTACAGGGAGCGATGGAAACGGCTACATTGTTTCAGATAATCAGTACGATAATTTCGACATCGTCTTCTACTGGAAGGTAGAAAAAGCAAGTAACAGTGGTTTATTGTACCATGTCATCGAAGGCAAGAAGTTTTCGACACCTTACCTGACAGGGCCTGAATACCAATTGATCGACGACATAGGCTTCCCCGAAAAGCTCGAAGAGTGGCAAAAAGCAGGTGCCGATTATGCAATGCACCTTGCCGATCATACAGTTAAACAACTCAGTCCGGTAGGTGAATGGAACACATCAAGGATCCTTTTCGACAACGGGCATGTTGAACATTGGCTGAACGGTAAAAAGCTTCTCGAATTCGAGGCATGGACACCCGAATGGCTGGCTTTGAAAAACAGTGGCAAATGGACCAATATGCCTGAGTATGGCTTATCCGAATCCGGTTATATCTCTTTGCAGGACCATGGTAGCAAAGTCTGGTTCAGGAACATGAAAATCAAGGAGCTGCCAAAGAAACCAAAAAGTGCCAAAGCTTTATTCAATGGCAAGGACCTGACCGGTTGGATTAATTATGGAAAAGAACTCTGGTATGTTAAAGATAGCCTTTTGGTTTGCGAAAGCGGACCGGAGAAGCAATATGGCTATTTTGCTACCGAGGATTATTATAAGGATTTTGATCTGACAGTTGATTTCAAACAGATTACAAATGGGAACAGTGGTATTTTCTTCCGCTCGACAGTCGATGGCACCAAAGTTTCGGGATGGCAGGTTGAAGTGGCCCCAAAAGGGAGCGATTCCGGAGGTATTTATGAATCGTATGGCAGAGGTTGGATACATCAGATTCCTGACGAAAAGGAAAATATCCTCAAACCGGGAGAATGGAACACGATGCGGATTAAAGTCATCGGAAGCGATGTGACCACATGGTTGAATGGCGAAGAAATGACCCATCTGAATGATTCACTGATTGGTAAGGCAAATGGTCGTATCGCTTTGCAGATCCACGATGGTGGTGGAATTAAGGTAGAATGGAAGAATTTAAACATCCAACCATTATAATTTTTCGGAAGGTAAAAAACCAAGTTTTGGAATAGAAATAGGTGGAAATAAATTGAAATATTTGTGATGTCCTGTTAATGATCAGTTAGAGCTAGAAATAAATTGAAATAATTGAGAATGTCCCGTTAGGGAAATGATATAGGTAGAAACAAAAATGGAATTATTAATAAGTCCCGTTAGGGACGAAATAGAATAGATTATGGAAAACAAACTTACAAGAAGAGGATTCATAAGCACATCTGCAACTTTAGGTGCTGCTATTTCTATTGTGCCGGGATCGGTAATGGGGAAATCATTTGGCCAAACAGCACCAAGCGATAAACTGAACATCGCCGGTATTGGTGTCGGTGGTGTTGGTAGGCGCAACATGGCCAATATGAAAACCGAAAACATCGTTGCCCTTTGCGATGTTGATTGGAAATATGCCGACAAGACTTTCAAGGATTTTCCTGATGCCAAGCGTTTTAAGGACTGGCGGGTCATGTTCGATGAGATTGGTAAATCGATAGATGCCATCATGGTGGCCACTCCCGACCATTCCCATGCCGGAGTCACAGCCCACGCAATTACCTTGAATAAACATTGTTATACCCAGAAACCGCTTACACACTCAGTTTATGAGTCAAGGTTACTGACCAAACTGGCGCAGAAATACAAGGTCGCCACCCAGATGGGAAACCAGGGAAACTCCTTTGACTGGTGCCGGCAGGTGGCAGAATGGATCCAATCCGGGATTATTGGAGAAGTGACCGAAGTCCATTGCTGGACCGATCGTCCTATCTGGCCGCAAGGGTTGGCTGAACCAAAGGGGACACCCCCAGTTCCTACGACTTTAGATTGGGACCTATGGATCGGATCTGCCAAAAAAAGGCCATACAGTCCGGCTTATGTGCCATGGAACTGGCGTGGTTTCTGGGATTTCGGTACCGGTGCTTTGGGCGATATGGCTTGTCATATTATGGATCCATTGTATTGGGCTTTGGATTTGAAATATCCCACAAGTGTGATTGGTTCCTCCTCGTTAAGTAATCTTTATTCCCCTCCAACAGCCCAGGTTGTGAAATATACGTTCCCTGCAAGGAAACCCAAAGGGGCTGTAAAAATGCCGGAGGTAAAAGTGTGGTGGTACGATGGCGGATTGGTTCCCGACAGGCCAAAAGAGCTTAAAGACGGTGAAATGATGGGTGACGAAAATGGTGGGATTATCTTTGTTGGAAGTAAAGGCAAGATCATGACCGGTTGTTACGGAAGCGGTGCGACCCTTTTGCCACGTTCAGAAATGGCACACTTTAAGGAGCCCACCCCAACTATTCCAAGAATTAAGGGTGGTAATGGCGATATCTGGAAAACCAATGCCCATGAACAGGATTGGATCCGTGCTTGTAAAGAGCCTGTAGGAAGCAGGACAGAAGCCTCTTCTAACTTTGGATTCTCAGGTCCGTTTAACGAAATGGTCGTGATGGGCGTGCTTGCTACCCGGTTGGCAGGTTTGCAGGGATTGCACCGCGAACTGAAATGGGATGGAGAAAATATGCGTTTCACGAACATCTCCCCAACCGATAAGATCAAAATCGTAACTGTTGACGAGTATGCTGTGATTGATGGGAATCCAAATTTTGACCGTCGTTTTGCTGATTTCAATGCACTCGAAACGGCCAATGAGTGGATCAAACACACTTATCAGAATGGGTTCAAGTTACCGGAAATGCCAAAATAATTTTAACGAAAAATTAATTTGCAGTTTTTTTTCTTTGTGAAACTTTGAGACTTGGTGTCTTTGTGGCAGAAAATATATTACGCCACTAAGTCACCAAGACACTAAGTTTCACTAAGAATCATTTCTTTTAAGTATCATAACAAGTTATGAATGTGTATATTTGTCTTTAATATTGATATTCAATAATATACGAAAAATTCCCTTTAAAGGATTTAGTGGTCATTTAATACTAAAACAAAATAATTTTGAAACCATAATGTTTAAAATTTATACTATTCGATTGATAATTATTCTCGGTTGTTTCCTCACTTTATCTCTTCAAGCTCAAACAAAAGCTGAAAAGAATGGGTGGCGGTTAGGTATGCAATCTTACACTTTCCACAAGTTTACCTTGGTTGAAGCTTTGGACAAAACCCAACAGATTGGTTTGAAATACATTGAGGTTTATCCCGGCCATAAGTTAGGTGGAAAGTGGGGCGACCAGGTTTTTGGTGCACAATTGGACAAGAAAACGCAAACCGAAATCAAAACCCTTGCCTCCTCCAAAGGGATCAAAATCGTCGCTATGGGCGTAGTTGTTACCGAAAAACCGACGGAATGGGAGCAGATTTTTCGTTTTGCAAAAGACATGGAAATGGAATACATCTCTTGTGAGCCGGCAATTGCAGATTGGGACCTGGTCGAAAAACTGGTTAAACAATATGGGATCAAAATCTCCGTTCACAATCATCCACAACCTTCAACCTATTGGAAACCTGAGAATTTGCTGAAAGAAATCAGTAATCGGAGCAAATTGATTGGTTCTTCGGCTGATGTAGGCCACTGGAGAAGGGAAGGATTGAACCAGATCGAGTGCCTCAAAAAGTTGGATGGAAGGATTATCTCCTTGCATTTCAAAGATATCGCACCCAAAGTTGAAGGCGAAAAAGAACAACACGATGTGATTTGGGGCAAAGGAATCCTCGATGTAAAAGGGATGCTGCAAGAGTTGAAACGGCAAAATTTCAAAGGTGTATTCGCCATCGAATATGAGTTTAACTGGGACAACTCGGTGCCGCAAATCAAAGAATGTGTCAATTATTTCAATCAGGTTACCGATCAGATCCTATAAAATGAAGAAGTCCTTATTTCTCCTATTTTGTATATTATTAAATTTCAATATGTTCGCTCAGCTTCAATATGTTGCCCATCGTGGGGCTTCCTATTATGCACCCGAAAATTCCCTTGGTTCAATCAAATTGGCCTGGCAATTGGGGTGTGAAGGTGCCGAATGTGATATTCAGTTTACCCAAGATGGGCAGGTCATGTTATCTCATGATGCCAACACCGGACGTATGACGGATCAAAAATTGGTGATTGCCAAGACCAATTATTCTGAACTTAAGAATCTGAATTTGAAGCTAAGTTCCACGAATTCTTCCTGGTTTGAAGGGGAAAAGATGCCATTGTTGAAAGATGTCCTCATCACCATTCCGAAAGATAAGGTGCTTGTCATTGAAATCAAATGTGGCAACGAAGTATTTCCTGAACTTCAGAAGGTGATTAAAAAGTATTGGAAAACCGGTAAAATCGCCTTTATCTCATTCAGTTTTGAAACGATTGCCCAGGCAAAGGTTCTCTTTCCTGCAGTTCCCTGTTATTACCTCTTATCCTTAAAGGACGACATCATCAAGCGGATCCCTGAAATTCAAAAGGCAAAACTTGACGGTGTGGATGCCAATTACAAAGCCATTGATCAGCAGTTGGTTGAAGAATTGAAGAAAGCCAATCTCGAACTCTGGTGCTGGACCGTGGACACCAAGGAAGAGACGATCCGGATGCGCGATTTGGGTGTCACAGTGATCACGACCAATCGGCCATCGTGGCTGAAGGAACAGATGGCTGGGGCAAAATGATGCGACTGGCGGCTGGCTTCTGGCGACTGGCTGTTCGTGGTACGATCAAAATTGTATTCCGAAATTTGACGGTGATAAAGAGGCTGCTGGCGGCTGGCTTCTGGCGACTGGCTGTTCGTGGTACGATTTAAATTGCATTCCGAAATTTGACTGTGATAAAGAGGCTACTGGCGGCTAGCTTCTGGCGGCTGGCAGTTCAGAGTAGTAATATAATTGCATTCCGAAATATGAATTTCATCGTTTTGCTTTTATTATTTTGAAATACAATATTTGCTTTGAAGACTGCCAGCCGCAAGTTGCAAGTTATCCTGCCGCCAGCCGCATTTTGAGCGAGAATACTAATTAATATATTGTCATCCATCATGTTATCAGGAAACTATAACGCTCTCTATGAGTTGCTTATTCAATCCATCGATCCAAAACGGATTTTTCATGATCCGCTCCATACCCTTGCTTTTGGGACAGATGCGAGCTTTTACAGGTTGATCCCAAAAATCGTCATCAAGGCGAAAGATGAAAATGAAGTAATGTTGATTTTAAAGGAAAGCTCAAAACTGGGACTTCCGGTGACTTTCCGTGCTGCCGGGACAAGTTTATCCGGTCAGGCCATATCTGATTCGGTATTGGTTGTTGCAGGAAACCACTGGAAGAAATATCAAATTTCTGATAATGGCTTGAAAATTACGCTTCAACCCGGATTGACAGGTGAGCGGGCAAATGCAGTATTGGCACCTTTCGGACGGAAAATAGGTCCCGATCCGGCATCCATCAATGCGGCGATGATTGGCGGGATTGCCGCCAACAATGCAAGTGGCATGTGCTGCGGGACTGCCGAAAATTCCTATAAAACGTTAGGGAATATGCGGATCATATTTGCCGATGGGACTTTACTCGACACATCCGATCCTCAAAGCAAGGAGCTTTTTCGCCAAACGCATCCTCAAATGATTCAGGATGTTACAGAAATGGTGGAGAATGTCAAGTCAAATCAACTATTGGCTGAAAGGATTAGCCATAAATACAAGATGAAAAATACGACAGGTTACAGCTTAAATGCGCTTGTCGATTTTTCGGATCCTTTTGATGTGATCGAACATCTGATGATCGGTTCGGAAGGGACCCTTGGATTCATATCTGAGATTACCTATATAACTGTTGTGGAGCATCCGTTTCGTGCAAGTTCGCTGATGGTTTTTCCTGATATTGAAAAAGCCTGTAATGCGGTTTCCCTTTTAAAAGCAGCCCCTGTTTCGGCAGTCGAATTGATCGACCGCGCTGGTTTACGATCAGTGGAGGATCAGGAAGGGATTCCAGCTTATCTGAAGACCCTGAGTTCGGGCGCAAGTGCCATTTTGGTAGAGACAAGAGCTTTATCAAAGCAAAATATTGATGGACAGATTGATACAATACTTGGAATCATAGGTGGGATTCCTACAGAAATTCCCGTTCAATTTACTTCAATTCCTTACGAATATGCCCTTCTCTGGAAAATCCGTAAGGGGATGTTTCCTTCAGTTGGGGCGATGCGCAAAACAGGAACAACTATCATTATTGAGGATGTGACATTTCCTGTACCCCGGTTGGCCGAAGCGACACTCGATCTTCGCGATCTTCTTGACAAATGGGGATATGCCGAAGCTGTTATTTTTGGTCATGCCCTTGAAGGAAACCTCCATTTTGTGTTTAATCAGGATTTCGGCGATTTGAAGGAGATCGACCGTTACAGTAAATTTATGGCAGAGGTGGCAGACCTTGTTGTAAATAAATATGATGGTGCTTTAAAAGCAGAACACGGCACCGGTCGGAACATGGCCCCTTTTGTGGAGATGGAATGGGGAAGCGAAGCGTATGGGTTGATGAAACAGATTAAAAAGGTGTTCGATCCTCAAAATCTACTCAACCCGGGAGTTATCCTGAACAATGATCCGGAGGCGCACCTTAAAAACCTTAAACCGATTCCCGCTGCCAGCGAAAAAATTGATAAATGCATTGAATGTGGTTTTTGCGAGCCAACATGCGTTTCGGCAGAATTGACGTTGACTCCCCGTCAGCGGATTGTCGTTTACCGTGAAATGGCACGGCTAAAGAAAAGTGGGCATGAACCTCACATCATGGAATCTTTGGCAAAAGATTACAAGTATGAAGGGAATGAGACCTGTGCCACAGATGGCTTGTGTGCGACGGCTTGTCCGGTGAAGATAGATACAGGTAAATTAATCAAAGCTTTGCGCCATGAAGAGATTGGATCCGGGCAGAAAAATGCAGTCTGGGTTGCCAATAGGATGGCTGGAGTTACAGCTTCTGCAAGGGTTGCTCTTTCGGTGGTAGGATTCTTTCATTCCATTTTGGGAACTTCTTTGATGAAGGGAATCTCTGGTGGAATGAGGACTTTATCTGGCAACAGGATCCCGCTTTGGAATCCGTTTATGCCTTTGGGTGCGAAAAAAATCAAAGTAAATTCGCCACAAACTATCACTACTGGTCGAAAAGTAGTTTATTTCCCTTCGTGTATCAACCGGTCGATGGGGGTATCACGTGAGAATAGAAAAGAGAAACAATTGTCTGATAAGTTGTTACAATTGCTTCAGAAAGGAGGGTATGAAGTCATTTATCCCGAAAATCTGAATTCGCACTGTTGTGGAATGGCATTTTTAAGCAAAGGATATACCGAAGCTGGAACACAAAAATCGAAGGAACTAGAGTTGGCATTGATCAAAGCAAGTGAAAATGGGAAATATCCAGTCTTGTGCGATATGAGCCCTTGCCTGTTTACGATGAAGGAAAACATGGGTGCTGCTCTTAAACTCTATGAACCAGTGGAGTTTATCAGCGATTTTCTTTTACCACATCTGGAGATTACTCCATTGCAGGAAACAATCACTGTTTTTACAGTGTGTAGCATGAAAAAGATGGGATTGGAAAACAAACTTGTTCAACTCTCCGAAAAGTGTGCGGCAAAGGTTATCGTACCGGAGTCAAATTGTTGTGGGTTCGCGGGTGACCGGGGTTTCTCTTTTCCTGAGCTCAACCAGCATGGACTAAAAGACCTTAAAAGTCAAATCCCGGCAGGAATAACAAAAGGTTATTCAAACAGTCGTACCTGTGAGATTGGCTTAAGCCTTCATTCCGGTATTTCGCACCAGTCGATTGTCTATCTGGTGGATCAGGTCAGCAAACCAAAATCGATTGGTTAGATGATATTTGGCAACAAAGGTCCGCATCATGAAATTCAATTATTTTTATCAAAAAACTTTGGCCAAATATTATCTTGATTATTTATTGTCAGGATTTATTTCCTTTGTATAAGAAAAATATACAGGCATGGATATTTATGAAGTATCGTTAATAGGGAAACTAAAAAGTGGGGACATTTCTTCATTTGAAATCATCTATAAGTCTCACTATCATAGGATTTTCCATTTTGCCCTTCAATATCTTCACGACAAGGAAACCTGCTCCAATATTGTTCAGGATGTGTTCTCATCCCTCTGGGACAAGCGCGAGAATCTTGACAATAACACAAACCTGAATGCATGGCTTTTTACTGTTACCAAAAATAAATGTTTAAAGCACATCCGGGATTTAAAAACCGACAAACGACACCTTGAGAATCTGATGGAACAACGGATGGTCCTGAATTTTGATGCCTTGAATAGCCTGGATACTTCACCCATGGCATTTGAAGAGATTGAAACGATCATCAAAAAGACACTCGAAAGTCTATCCCCACAATGCCGCAGAGCGTTTGAAATGAGCCGTTTCGAGGATAAAAAATATTCAGAGATTGCCGTCGAAATGCAAATTGCTCAAAAAACTGTTGAGACCCACATCTCAAATGCCCTAAAAGTATTCAGGGTTGCACTAAAAGATTACCTGCCACTAATGATTTTTCTTTTCCGGTAATTTTTTTTGATTCCCTCTCAGGGTAAAGCCTTATGAATGGGTTATACATTACAAATACCGAAAAATGAAGGAAGAGCAACTTATCGATTTTATCAGGGGAAAGATCACCGATGAACCGGAGATGGGTGAGATCATGGACTGGATCGGTTCAGCCCCTGAAAATCACAAAATTTACAACGACATTTTAAACAGTTGGGCCCTTTCGGGGATCAGCCAGGAAAGATCCGGTTTAAATGTTGACGAACAGTTCAAACAATTCAAACGAAAGAACTTTAGGATCAGGTTAATAGCCAATTATCTTAAATATGCTGCAGCAGTCCTTATCATTCTAAGTGTTGGTGCATTGACCCAATATATGGTTTCCAGCAACACTTCGCAACAGGAAATTGCATGGCACGAGGTTACTGTTCCCTATGGACAAAGTGTCGAAATGACTTTGAGCGATTCGACCAAAGTTTGGCTCAATTCAGATTCAAAATTCAGGTATGCTTCCAGTTTCAGCCCAAAATCAAGGGTTGTCGAGCTGAATGGGGAGGCATTCTTCGATGTGGCTACCGACAAAAAACATCCCTTTGTGATTAAGACAGATAATTTAGACATCAGCGTAACAGGCACAAGTTTCAATGTGGATGCTTACGGCGAAAATGACAAAACCAACATAACCCTTGTCGAAGGAAAGGTTGCGGTACAGAACAAAAGCGGTAAAACCGTTACGGAGCTTGCCCCAAATATGAATGTCGAATTCAATAAAACGACAGGAAAGCTCGTCCAGAAAAAAGTCAATGTCGATTTCTATACAACATGGAAGACTGGTACCATTGTATTTAGACAAGAATCACTTCATGAGATTTCAAAGAAGCTTGAAAAATGGTATAGTGTTAAAATCGTTTTTGATCAGGCT
Source organism: Mariniphaga sp. (assembly GCA_037128295.1). Taxonomy (GTDB): domain Bacteria; phylum Bacteroidota; class Bacteroidia; order Bacteroidales; family Prolixibacteraceae; genus JAAFHB01. The sequence goes on along the minus strand of JBAXWR010000029.1, from coordinate 12,167 downwards.
GATATTAAGGATATTGCCTTTTCAGGTTCGATCCTGAAAAACAAGCCGATCGACCAAATCCTTGAAATACTGGCTTTTACCTCTGGAATAGGGTTTAATATGGAAACCCGCAACAATCAACCCAATATCATTCACTTAAAACATTTGCCTATGAAGAGATAGCGGTCAACAAAAAGGACCGGAAATATTTGCACTATTTCCAGTCCTCAAGTCCTGATCGAAAACAATCAGGCACTTTGTAAAATTTTGAAAAGAGAAAAAAATTATCCAAAACTTTATACAACAAAAATATGAATTTTTTTTATCATCCTTCACTGTTCAGGTGGAGATTATCCAAACTATGGAGAATTATGAGAATTACAATGATCCTTCTGTTTGTTGGATTGATGCAGGCCTTTGCAACAAACACTTATTCCCAGAACACAAAGTTGTCGTTAAAAATGGAGGATGCCTCCCTTGAGAGTATCCTGAACCAGATTGAAAAAATCTCGGAATTCCATTTTTTTTACAAAAGCGATGAGATCAGTCAGGAAGGCAGGCACAACATTGATGTGAGCGAACAAACAGTTGACGAGGTATTGAAAACCATCCTCGAAAACTCAAATCTCTCCTATAAGATTTTTGACAAGTACATTGCCATCGTTTCTAACAAGAATGCAAATGTGAATTTGTCTAATTTTATGCAGCAAAAAGTAATTTCAGGTAAAGTAACCGACTCTTCAGGAGCCCCGCTTCCTGGTGTTTCGGTAGTGGTAAAAGGTACCACCACAGGTGTTATTACCGACATGGATGGCAAGTATTCGCTTGTCAATGTTCCTGAAAAAGCCATATTGCAATTTTCGTTTGTAGGTATGAAAACACAGGAAATTGTTGTTGGAGGTAAAATTTCGATTAATGTTACACTTGCAGAAGAAACTGTAGGGATTGAAGAGGTTGTGGCAGTTGGATATGGAACGCAACGAAAAAGTAATCTGACTGGATCCGTATCAGCAGTAAAATCTGAAAAGTTGACGATTGCGCCGGTTAGCAATGTAACAAATGCCTTGGGAGGACAGCTGCCAGGTATTGTAACCAAACAAAACAGTGGCCAACCGGGAGCTGATGCTGCGACTTTGAATATTCGTGGTTTTGGTTCACCATTGGTGATTGTGGATGGTGTCGAGTCAAGCCTTAGCAATCTAGATGCGAACCAAATTGAAACAGTTTCAATTTTGAAAGACGGTGCTGCTTCAATTTATGGCGCTCGTGCAGGCAATGGTGCAATCCTTGTGACTACTAAACGTGGCAATAACCAAAAGCCAATTATTACAGTAAATTCTTCCACGACTCTTCAGGGTATTTTAGATATACCGGTTGCAGCATCTGCAGGACAACGTGCACAAATGGAGCGAGAAGCACACATCAATTCGGGGCAGCCAGAATCATCCGCCCCTTGGACAAAGGAAGCCATTGCCAAGTTCTTTGCCGGTGATGACCCCAATTACATAAGTTCAGATTGGTTTAATTATACTACTAGAGATTGGGCTCCTCAACAAAACCACAATTTCTCAATTCGTGGCGGCAGCGAAAAGGTAAAGTATTACGGTATGATTTCATATTTGGATCAGGAGACCATCATTAAAAAAGCGGGAGGGGGCTACAAGCGTTACAACATCCAAACAAACATGGATGCTTCTGTTGCTAAAAACTTAACATTTTCAGCCGATTTAAGTGTGATTTACGAAGACAGTAAATTTAGTAGCCGCGGTAGTGATAATTGGTTCTTTGATATGTATGAAACAAAGCCATATCTACCTCTGGAGTTGCCTGATAAAACCAAACCCTCTTGGGGAGGTACGGCTACTGGTAGTTTTTTTATTGCTTCAAATATGGATCTTTTTGGTTATTCGGCAAATAATGGGCGTAATATACGCCCAAGTGCTTCAATGGTATATGATTTCCCTTCTATCAAAGGATTGAAGGCAAAAGCATTTGTCAACTTCATTGACAATACAAACTACATGAAAAATTTCGCCCGGCCAGCTACCAGTTACACATACAACCCTACTACGAAAGAGTACACCGAAGTTGCTTCAGCAAATGGAACTCAAGCATCAATGAGTGAGGGTACTGCTCGCTCGAGTTCTATTACACAGCAGTATTCGTTGACGTACGAAAATACATTTAATGGTATTCACAAAGTGCAGGGATTGGCATTGTACGAAGCTATTGACTATAAGAATAATGAATTTTATGCCAGCAGAAACAAATTTTTAACCCCGGCTATTGAACAACTATTTGCAGGAAGTACCATAGGCATGGGTGCAACTGGTTCTGGTAACCAAATGGGGCGTGCTAGTTGGGTAGGAAGACTCAATTATAGTTTTAGAGATAAATACTTGGTGGAGACCATCCTGCGGGCTGATGCATCGGCTAAGTTTGCATCTGACAAGCGTTGGGGATATTTCCCGAGTATTTCTTTGGGTTGGGTTGCATCTAATGAGGAATTCATGAAAAATTTAAAATTTGTAGACAATTTGAAATTGCGTGCAAGTTATGGGCAATCAGGTAATGATGCGGTAGGTAATTTTCAGTACCTAACCGGCTATAATATTGCTAATGCGACCTACATCCTTGGAGATAACCCACGGACATTAATCTATAATAAAGGTATAGCGAACCCTGATTTAACGTGGGAAGAGCTTTCGATATACAATATTGGAATTGATTACTCCCTTCTAAATAGAAAAATTTATGGTACGTTAGAGGGATTCTATCGCTTAAAAACCGGTATTCCCGGTAATAAGTTAACAACAGTGCCTTCATCATTTGGAGCCTCGCTACCTACTGTTAACTTAAATGATGTGGACACGCGTGGTTTCGAATTCTCAATCGGAACTACCGGAAATATTGGAAAAATGAGCTATGATGTAAGCGGGAACATTTCATGGTCGCGCTCAAAATTTGTAAAATGGGAAGAACCTGAATATACTGATCCAGATCAGGAGCGGCTTTATAAATATACTGGTAATTGGATTGATCGTTCATTTGGTTATGTATCGGATGGTTTATTTACATCTCAGTCTGAGATCGATGCATTGCCATACACCTACAAAGAACTAAACGGGAACAGCAGTCTTCGTCCGGGCGATGTAAAATATCTCGATACAAACGGCGATAAAGTATTAGATTGGAAAGACCAGAAACAGATAGGTAAGTCCACAATGCCGAATTGGATGTATGGTTTTACAACAGTTTTCAAATATAGAAGCTTTGACCTGCAGGCTCTTTTTCAAGGATCATTTGGCTACAGCACAAGTGTCATTCCTTATAATGGAGGTGGGCCTTTAAAATCTGACATGTTTTATAAGCTGCGATGGACCCAGGAAGTTAACGATCGCAATTCTTTGGTTGCCCGCATTGGAGGCTCAGCATCTAATCTTTGGGCATCCGACTTTTATTTGAAAAATGTTGGATACCTTCGTTTGAGAAACTTTTCTGTTGGATACCAAATTCCCAAACAGCTATTATCCAAAGCTGGCTTTGAGAGCCTGCGTTTATACTTTGCAGCGACCAATCTGTTTACCATTAGCAATATTTCAAAATATGGTCTTGATCCTGAGATGCCTGGTAAATCGTTTTATTACCCACAACAACGTACGATTAGTTTGGGTATAAACTTGTCATTGTAATCAAATGCTTAAAAATTGTAAAATGAAAAAAATAATATATATTATAGCTATAGCGGCTCTGATGATTTGCAATTCTTGTACAGAGGAAATTCTAAATAAGGAGCCTTTGGATATTATTTCTGATGCCGTGGTATGGAATGATAAATCTTCAATGGAAGCATTACTTGCGGAACAATATAATGGAACACCTGTAATGGTTAACGACGCAGTTGCAACCGCGGAAGAAAATTTGGGTTTATCGAAACAAACAGATGGATGTCTCGATCTAAATGAAATCTCGGGTGAAGCACGGGCAGGTTGGCAATATTACACTAATGTAGCACCATTCAAGGCCAGTGGCATAAGTTCTGACGGGGGGTTTTCGGAATACTGGGAAAAGCCCTATAAAACAATTCGTAACCTAAACGAGTTTATTGAGAAAACGCCTAATTCCGGCCTCGATCCTCAGTGGATAAAGTTACGCGTTGCAGAAGCTCGATTTTTGAGAGCCTTCAACTATTTTGCCATGGTAAAACGTTATGGAGGAGTGCCCCTTATTTTAAAAGCACAGCAGCCAAATGATCCGGAAAACGAGTTATATCCAAAGCGTAATTCAGAGAAAGAAGTTTATGATTTTATCATTAAAGAAATGGACGAGATCTCTGAACCTTTGTTAGGTACCACAGAATATGGCCGCCCTACCAAGTGGGCCGCCTTATCATTGAAAGGGAGAGCAGCACTTTATGCCGGAAGTATTGCGCAGTTCGGTAAGGTTCAGCTAAATGGTTTATTGGGATTTACGCAATCGGAGTCTGCTGCCTATTATCAAAAGGTTTATGACGCAACAAATTCAATTATTAAGAGTGGAAAATTCGCACTTTATAATGTGGAAGCTGATAAAGTGATGAATTTTCGTAATTTATTCGTAAAAAAACGTCACAGCGAAGGTATTTTTGCAGTGCAGCACAACAATATACCTCAAAATGCAGGCGGAAATGGATGGGCTTACGACTTCTGTAACTGTCCAAAACCTCAGGCATGGGCCGCAGGATTGTGTAATGCCCCATATTTGGAAACGGCTGAGGCATTTGAATATATTGATGGTTCAAAAGGAACATTGGATCGTGTAGCCATACAACAGGGATTATGGACGATGAAAGAACTCTGGAAAAACAAAGATCCACGTTTCTTCGCTACACTTTGGACTCAGGGAACTCCATGGAAGGGGGATACAGTTCGAATGAATTTTGGCTTAATTGATCCCAATGGCAAACTTCTTGAAAATGCAGCAGATGGTTATGGTGGGATACCTGCTTTTGGATACAATAATTGGTATGGGCTCTTCTATACAAGCATCGGTGTAATGAAATATTTGGACGAAAATACTGATAACAATATTTATAACAATTCAAGTACAGACTATTTGGTGTTCCGTTATGGTGAAACACTGTTGAACTTTGCAGAAGCCGCTTTCGAGTTAGGGAAAGCAAACGAAGCGCTGGATGCAATCAATCAAATCCGTGACCGTGCCGGAATTGCTCGTCTTACAACAATTACCCGCGAAAATATTCGACAAGAGCGTCGCGTAGAGCTGGCATTTGAAGCCCATCGCTATTGGGACTTACGTCGCTGGCGAATAGCTACTACCGAGCTTACCAGAAGTAATTCGGGAATACGTTATATACTGGATTACAATACACGAAAATTTAAACTTGTTGTATTGAACGATATCGACGGGGCAAATACCGCTTCTACATTTCCAGAAAAGAATTATTATTTCCCAATAACCAAGGGTAGAATTGCCAATAATAAAAATTTAGTTGAAAATCCAGGCTATACCAATTAATTCTGGATATTAAAGACGCTGCATTTATGGCATAAATTTAAGGGTAGTGGTGTGTTTATACACGCACTACTACCCTTTGCCTTTATTACATTTTAACATTTCTTTTATTAACGAAGGATGAATTTTCAGAAGCTGAAGTTCGTCGTGTACTTACTTGTTTGGTTAGTATAGTTACTTTAAACATAATAAGGGTAATTGTCATGAAATTAATAAAACACAAGATTCTATTATTTCTGCTGGGTGTGTTATGTCTTACTGGGTTTGCGGAAAATCCGGGGTTCAGGCATCGCGGGTTCTATCTGCACGAAGGTTGGTTCTTCAACTATCCGTTTGCCGTCAGGACCTGGGAACGTGAAGATTTTGCAAAAATGTTTCAACTTCTTCAGCGGATGGGTTATGACCAGGTAGGCATTTGGCCCATGCTCGAAGCTATACCCATGCCATTAAGTGAGGTTGATTCCCTGGCACTGCGTGCATTTAGACAAACAATTGACGATGCACATGCCGCATCGTTGGAATGCTGGTTGGGTCAGTGCCCCAATCTTACCCCTGATCCTTCCATTTCAGCAAAACCCTGGAACCAAAGAAACCCATACCATGTATGGAAATATGTACGGTTGGATGATCCCAAAGAAGCAGTTCCTTATCTGGCCCATCGCTCAAAGATGTTATCTATCCTTAATAATGCGGATGCCTACCTTACCATTGATGGCGATCCGGGGGGATACGAAGGGGCCAGGCCTGAAGAATGGCTTAAAGTATTTCTCTCCGACCGTGCTGCAATAAACCGTTACGGTGTAAATCCTTCCAAACAGCGTCTCATTCCCTGGATATGGTGTGGCTGGGGTACTAAAAGTGTCTGGGGAGGCAATCCTAACAACCCACCGATAAGGATTAAGCCATATTCCAGCGGTACGATGAAGCTGTTTAAAACGGCGATGCCCGAACCCTGGGAGATGTTACCAGGCAGGTCGCATCGAACCGATTGGGCTAATGGCCGGGTGAATGTTGAACTGGCCGATTCTTTGGGACTAATGAACCGGTCGACCATTTTTTGCTACGAAGCCATTGAGTTTGAACCAACTCCTCCGGCTGCAATATTGCAATTCGATCATATCCGCCGCATTCTCAGGGAAGAGTCTGAATTTGCTGCAACTGCCAAAGGTGTATTTGGGAATGCCCAACAGCCTGTTATGGTCTTGCCCAATATCTATTTTTTTGCACGGGGGGCGTATGATCTGGATTATCTAAATAAATCAAACGAAGAAATTTTAACAGACTTTGCTAATTTCCTTGGCGGTCCTTCGAAGCTGTTGATTCCAGCCTGGGATTGTTTTCAACGGGATCTTAAATCGCTTCCTGCTGATTTGCCACAACGCCTGCGTACCACCAGGTTGACCAGTGAATCGGCAAAGTTCATTCCAGGAGGTCCAGAACGTTATCTCGAAATCCTGGCACAACAGGCAGAAAGCCGTATAAAATTATTGCAGGCTATCGCAAAACCGGCTATTTCTGATGAGCAGGCAGCAAAAAATATAGCGGATGGAATTACCGCATTGGTAAATTGGTGGAATGTTCACCAATATGTTGTCAGTGATACGGATGTGTCTTTCAAATGGAATTTTGTACACAATTCACAAGTCTCGATACTTGCAAAATGGTGCCGGGAAAATGTCAAAGATGGCGCACTTGTTTCAAAACTAGCGTCTGATATTTTATCTAAAAATCATATTTTGACTGAAACACAGGCTATGCAAAGGGTTAACGAATTGATTTCTGAATGAGCAATCTTTCATGATTTTGGAGTAAATAGTCAAAGCATAAGCCGGAGTAAAACAGAACGAGATGGATAGCAACCTATGATTTTTTATAGAATCGTTCTGCATTCTATGAAATTTTAATAAAACATTTATGAATAGAAGAGAAAGGATATTGGCAGCACTGAATGGGAGAAACATTCCCCCATAACTCAAAAAGCAGCAAATAATGGGGGAATACCCCCATGAGCAACTGCCGTAAAGAAGATTCAACTTGTGTAGTTAAACTAATTTGGCCACTTATAAAACATTTATATGCGAATATATATCATAATATTATTATTTATAATAAGTATTAATCCGTCTTTTTCACAAAACAGTTTTGCTAATCTTGCAAATAGCGACAAATACAAAAAGGGCATAAACGTTGAGTACGGGAATCAAACCATTATAATGAATCAGGAATCATCTCATTTTGACTATCTAAGCCAAAAAAGGGAGTCAATCTTTAGCAGTAAAGAATTATCTGGATTAAAAATTAAACTGGTCTCGGAGATTACTTATCTCAATGATCATCTGGTATTGCAACATCAGATAGAACTTTCGTCTGCTGATAAATTAGAGCAGAACCTCACAGTTTTTTTTCCTGTCAGATCCCTGGATCGTTTTGATAAGATTATGATGCCACTAAAAAATGGAGTCATCTATGAATCTGGAAAAACGGAGGACACACAAATTGCAAGCTACAGATGTGCCGGAAAACCTGAGAAATATACTCAGGATATTGCTTTGCCCATGGTTATCTGCACAAAAGACGAAAAGGGAACCGCCGTATTGACCGATCCATATTTTACCTCTCTTTACGACAAAGGAATCATACGATGGACCTATCCCAAGGAAGTCGGACTTGAGGACTCCATTGAAAGACGAACAATCATTGAAATAGAAGGAGTATCGTCTATTGATGAGGGTATGAATATGTACTATCAAACCATACTTAAAGATGTGCCTGCCGGACCGGATTGGATAAAGGACATCGCCATGATCAGCTATGACTATATGAGCGATGACGGTAAAGGCTGGTATAACGATATTGATACTTTAGTAACATTGATTCCATTAGTCGACCGCAAAAAAGTAGCACTTTGTTTGCATGGTTGGTACGATATTGTCGGCAGGTATTGCTTTAACGAAAAAACAGGGAAATTGGATGAGACATGGATTAATCGTATACGAGGCATAAATCTGAGTCTCGCCGATCTTCATCGTCGCATTGCCTATGCAAAGGAAAGAGGCTTTACTGTCCTGATGTATTTTGCAGATGGTGTTTTGTCGAGCAAAGGATTGGATGATTTTGATAAAAAAGATGTTTTAGAGGAAGGTGGTTGGAATGGTCCGGATGTAATAGGCGGACCCTATCACAAAAATATTGTCAGAAGTAGGGTGACCGATTTTTACAAGAATTATGCAAAAGCCCTTTTTACAGAATTTGCACCACAGGTCGAAGGATTTGTCTGGGATGAAACCTTTTATATTCAAACAGGGAATCTTGGGACCAAGTTATACCCTGGCTATTTGGACAGAACACAAATGAGGCTTATCAAAGAAATTTCGGCAATTTTGCATTCCATTGCACCAGATAAAGCATTCTTTACCTCCGATTGTATTGGAGATGATCAATATTTCAATAATGTGCCTCCATATGCACTAGTTGCTGATGGTTGTTACCAGGATTCACATAACTGGCCTTCATTCTGGTCGTATGGTATCTTCCCAAACTATCGTAATGTAATCTGGTCGTGTAATTGGTATCCCCTGACAAATTTCAGATATAATGTTTTTGGGGTTTATGCGTATAATACACCTGTTGTATTTACCAATGGATGGGGTGATAACAGGGGATTCTCTGAAATGAACGCAGAGGAGCGATCAAACTTTATCAAGCTCTTCAATTATCGTAATAAGTTGCGAACAAAATTGAAAGGATTATATTCATTACCACCTTATTTTGAATTTGTGTCATCAAAAATTTAAAAAGGTCAAAATACTTAGAGGCTGTTTAAATTTATAAATAATAAGATAAGGTGTTTTAAGAGACAACCGCAAAAGAAAACATTCTTTGCGGGATATTTTCAATGCCATCTTTTATTTGCTTAAAACATGCTGCCAATGGCGTATGTTGCCTGGCTGTTTTCCAAAATAGCAGTTGGTTTATTGCAATTTTAACTTATAGACAAATGAAACTACTTTTTATTATCATTACGATTTTCATCAACGTTTTACTGGCAAGTGCCCAGGACATTACATACGGCACAGGACAATGGAATTCTGAAGGACTGGGCAATCATCGGGCTTTAATCTATGTCGGGAAAAACTCAGATGCTGTTAAAGTAACTATTCCCTGGCGCAGGTTGGATAATGTGGAGGATAAAAATCTTATCCTGATTGATGCCTTAACTAATCAACGAGTAAAAAATATTTATTGCGTTCAAAAGAATAAGGACTTTGGAGAGATCGTATTTCAACCGATTTCGGGTGAAGGCAACTACTATTTGTATTATATGCCGAGCCGAAATACCGGAAATTGGTGGTTCCCGAATGCTACTTATGAAATACCAAAGGACACCTATGATTTGGAATGGAGAAAAAATACAGCCGATAAAATTGACAATGAATTGGCAAAAACCATCTCTTTTGAAAGTAAGAGTGATTACCATAGCTTTTATCCAATGGAATTACCTGTTACACAAAAAGAGTTAGCAGTATTATTAAGCAATAATCAGGATAAGGAGTTTTTGATTTTTCCGGAAAACAGGAATTTTCCAACACGAATGACAGAGACCATCCCTTATCGCTGGTTCGAAAAAGGTGCTAATCATAAATTTGAAGGCAGTGCTTTGAGAAATGAATCGTACTCCTGGCAATTGGGAATTTTTGCTCCATTTAAAGAATTGGATGATTTAAAAATCACATTTTACGATTTAAAAACAGAAGAAGGGAATGTGTTATCTGCCGCTTCGTTTAAATGTATCAACATGGGAGGCAAAGACCATTTAGGCAACAAATTTATAAAAAATGTCAAAATCCCTAAAGGTGAAGTTCGTGCAATGTGGATTGAGTCGGATATAACCGAAGGGCAGGCCGCTGGAATCTATCAGGGAAAAGTAACAGTATCGGCCAAGGGCACAAAAGATTACGCTGTAAATGTGGCTTTGCAGATAGAAGATAAAATAGCGAAAAACAGGGGGTATGATACGCCGCAAAATCAGTCAAGACTGAATTGGCTTGATTCTGACAGAGGTATTGACGATGAGGCTTTTGCTCCATATACCCCGGTAAAACTATCGGGAAAAACCGTTTCCATTTTAGGTCGCAAGCTAAGTTTCAATAAAGAGGGATTTCCTGAAAAAATATCAAGCTCTTTTACTGGTAGCAATCATTCAGTGGATGGACCGGATAAAAATATTCTTTCCGGATCAATTCACCTGGATCTTACACATAATGGAAAAGTTATTAAATTTTCAACAGAAGAGCCGAAAATTATTTTACAGGCAAGTGGCGCTGTTGCCTGGCAATCCGTTTTACGATCGCAGGATATCGACATTATCATAAAAGCAAAAATGGAATGCGATGGATACATCAATTATGAAACTAAAATACAGGCCAAAAAGGACATTGATTTAGATGATGTAAAACTGGTACTTCCATACAACAAATCTACCGCCAAATATCTGATGGGAATGGGAAGACAAGGAGGCTATATGCCTGAGAAATTGGAATGGAAATGGAATCAGGAATATGCCAATAATATGATTTGGATCGGCGATGTGAATGCAGGGTTGCAGGTTAAGCTGAAGCATCTGGTTCCTGATTGGAAACTAGGTACGTTTGAAAAGGTTGGCCCTTACCGGGACTGGAGTAACGAAGGCAAAGGGGGCTGTAATGTGAATTCATCAGGGAAGGAAGTTATTGTTACCGCCTACACCGGGACAAAGACCCTTAAGAAAAGTGATGCAATGGTTTTAAACTTTGGTCTTTTAATAACACCATTTAAAACCCTGGATGATAAACATTGGAATGAAAGATATTATCATGCTGATAATAACCCGGTAACCGCTTCGCAAAATGGAGCTACCATAATGAATATTCATCATGCAAATGTTTATAATCCCTATATTAATTACCCTTTTCTGAGTGTAGATACATTAAAACATTTAGTTAATGAAAACAACAAACATAAGATAAGGACAAAATTGTATTATACAGTCAGAGAATTATCAACCTATCTTCCCGAATTATGGGCTTTCCGGCATCTTGATGACGAAATCTATTCGCGTTCAAATGCTATAGTTCTGGCCGATACTCATGTGAATAGAGACCCAAACAGCATTTACGGAATGACAGGACATTCCTGGTTATTGGAGCACCTCCGTACTAATTATGATCCTGCATGGCATTGTCTCCCCGATCCTGCCGCTGGTTTGGATTGGGATATGTCGATAAGAAACCAGGGCTTATCCCGATTGCATAATTATTATGTAGAAGGCCTTAACTGGTTAATTAAAAATGAAGGAATAAGAGGAATTTATTTGGATGGCGTTGGTTACGACAGGGAAATTATGAAACGTATCCGTAAAACCATGGACAGGGCTGCCGATAGCTGTTTGATAGATATTCATTCGGGAAACGCTTTTGAACCGGCATATGGATTAAACAGCCCGGCCAATCTTTATATGGAACATTTTCCTTTTGTAAATAGTTTGTGGTTTGGCGAAATGTACGATTACAATTCAAAACCTGATTACTGGCTGGTCGAGATGTCAGGGATTCCTATGGGTCTCTATAGCGAAATGTTGCATGGTTGTGGAAATGCTTTCAGAGGAATGGTCTATGGGATGTCTTCGCGTTATTATC
>JBAXWR010000289.1:0-9292 GCA_037128295.1 Mariniphaga sp. | reverse complement strand
CCTGGTGATTCTACCGGTTATGTGCAATTATTGGCCAAACTGACAGATGAAGCTGCATATGGCGAAGCTAAGAACGAAACGACACTGGCAATCGGCGTCCCTACATACCGGCCACCGCTCAACGAACAAAGGGCGATGTGGAATGTTGTTCAAAAAACACCAATATGGTTGTTGCTGAGCTATACACTTACTGTTTTGGCAGTGTGGGCTTTTATTGTTTACGTGCTTATGCAGATAAGGGCAATTTATAAGGCAGGACTATCAAAAGATCCGGATTCGATCGAATAAGTTTGCTGGTATTCTTTAATGGGAGGTTCGCTAATGATTGCAGGTATTGTGGAAGAGAAAAAAGACACTAAAGTTTAAATAATTCAGATATGAAAAAACTCACTTTGGTCATCATGCTTTTTATGTTGATAATCAACATAAAAGCTCAGGTGCAGGTTAATCGGAACGTTGAGGTCGGGATCGATGAAAAACTCGATCAGACGATTCCGTTGGACCTGAAATTTTTTAACGAGAAAAACGATACCGTGACATTGGGAAGTCTGATCAACAAACCGACTATCCTTTCGTTTGTTTATTTCGACTGTCCAGGATTGTGTTCCCCTTTACTTGACGGGATTGCCGCTGTGGTAAGCAAAATGGACATGTCGCTTGGAAAAGATTACGACATTATCACAATCAGTTTTAATACGAAAGACACTCCCGAAAAGGCAAGGCAGAAAAAACTCAATTTCGTCCAGAAAATCCAGGAGAAAGACCGTGGGAACTGGACCTATCTTACCGGTGAGCTTGAAAATATCCAGAAAATTACAGAAGCCGTTGGTTTTAAATATAAACCTACCGGACTTGATTTTGCGCATCCCTCCACAATTATCATGCTCAGCCCATCAGGGAAAATCACCCGTTATTTATATGGGATCACCTTTCTCCCTTTTGATGTGAAAATGGCAGTTGGCGAAGCACAAAGAGGATTGGCACGACCCACCAGCTCGAAACTACTCGATTATTGTTTTGGCTACGACACCCAAAGTAAATCATATACCCTTCAATTTACCCGGTTAATTGGTACCGGGATGATACTTGTAGGTTTGCTTTTTGTAATTGTAATGATCATTTCCTCAAAGTTAAAATCATCTAAAGCCGCAAAAGAATGAATAATACATCAACAACAGCTCCCTTGAATTATCTGAACCACCAGACCGGGCTTTGGTCGTGGCTCTCTTCCACCGACCACAAAAGGATCGGCTTGCTTTACCTCTACTCGATTACAATTTTCTTTTGTACCGCTGCAATCCTTGGATTGTTGATGAGGATCGAGAAATTTGCACCTGGGCAAACCATTATGACAGCCCAAACTTACAATGGGATGTTTACGATCCACGGCATCATCATGATTTTTATTGTAGTAATACCAGGGTTGGCAGCCGTTTTTGGGAATATTTTCCTCCCCATTATGATAGGGGCTAAAGATGTGGCATTTCCTAAGCTCAACTTGTTTTCATGGTACATTTACATTACAGGTGCTTGTCTTGGCCTTTATTCACAGTTTGCCAATGGCAATTCACCCGACACTGGCTGGACATTTTATGTGCCTTACAGCGCAGCAGCCTCTTCCAATGTGGTGATCGCACTTACTGCCGCATTTGTACTAGGATTCGCCTCGATCCTCACCGGGTTAAATTTTATTGTGACCATTCATCGGATGCGGGCTCCGGGTATGACCTGGTTCCGGATGCCACTTTTCCCATGGTCGCTTTATGCAACAGCGTGGATCCAATTGCTGGCAACTCCCATTGTTGGGATCACGCTGTTAATGGTTATTGCGGAACGAACTTTACAAATCGGATTTTTTGATCCTACATTGGGAGGTGACCCCGTCTTGTACCAGCACCTTTTCTGGATCTATTCCCATCCCGCAGTTTATGTAATGATCTTGCCAGCCATGGGTGTAGTCACCGAGATATTCCCTACATTTAGTCAGAAACCAGTTTTTGGTTATGTACCCATCGTTTTTTCGAGTCTTGCAATTGCCCTTGTGGGTTATTTTGTTTGGGGTCACCATATGTTCACTTCGGGTATGAGCTACGAATCGCGCTGGTTTTTCTCCTTCCTGACCTTCCTGGTGGCAATTCCTAGTGCAATAAAGGTATTTAATTGGTTGTCAACTATGTATGGTGGATCTGTTGACTTGAAACCACCACTGCTTTATGCCATCTCCTTTATCTTCCTATTCACCATCGGTGGATTTACGGGTCTTACACTTGGATCCCTGGCCACAAATATACAAGTCCATAACACTGACTTTGTGGTTGCTCACTTTCATTATATCATTTTTGGTGGAATGGGCTTTGGCTTCTTCGCAGGAATCCACTACTGGTATCCCAAAATTTGGGGTAGGATGTACAGTTTTAAATGGGCCAACATTGCCTGGGGATTCCTTTTTGTTGGGTTCAATGTCCTTTATTTCCCTCTCTTCATCATTGGAATTCAAGGAATGCCTCGACGTTATTTTGATTATGACCCAAAATTCCAGACCGGACAGATGATTTCCAGCATCGGTGCGGTGATATTGATCATAGGTTTGATCGGAATGATCTCGAACCTTGTCTATCATATCAAACGTGGTGCTATCGCTCCTGCAAATCCATGGCATGGCGTAACCCTTGAGTGGCAGATCCCATCCCCTCCGCCTCACGAAAATTTCGATGAAGTTCCTGTAATTACACGTGGCCCCTATGTCTTTGATAACCCTCATACTAAAAACGATTGATTTATGACTACAACCGAACACAGCGAACACAGCGGGCTTATCGATAGCGATACCGGGAAATTAGGGATGTGGCTATTCCTGTTTACCGAACTATTCCTGTTTGGCGGCCTTTTTATTGTCTATGCAGTTATGCGGTCGAAATATGCCGGCGACTTTCACCATGCAGCCCTTGAACTCAATGCCTTTATCGGGGCAACCAATACAGTTGTGCTACTTGTTAGTAGTATGACTGTGGCCATGTCGCTGACTGCCATTCAACAAAAGCAGAAGAACCTCGCGATTGGGCTGATATTTATTACCCTGATTCTAGCGGGGGTTTTTATGGTCAATAAATATTTCGAGTGGGGCCATAAAATATCCCTGCACCTTTACCCTGGTTCCGAAGTGATGAAATCGTTGCCTCATGGTGAAATCATGTTCTTTGGGCTTTACTATATGATGACAGGCCTCCATGCATTACACGTCATCATTGGTGGTGTGCTACTGACGATAGTTATGATGCGAATCAGTTCAGGAAAAATCAGTCATGAACATTATTTGCTACAGGAAAATGGTGCCCTTTACTGGCATCTCGTCGATCTGATCTGGATCTTCCTGTTCCCGTTGCTGTATTTGATTACCTAGTAATTACAAAATTGAAGTATTTAATACCCAAAAATTATCAATCGTTATAAATATCTCATTTACATGAAGAACCACGACGATCATATTTCGAGCTATATGCTGAACTGGACAGTTTTACTTGTCCTCCTGATGCTCACGACAATCTCCATACTCGCAATAAAAATGCACTTGGGAGCATTTACTGTTGCGCTTGCATTGATACTTGCATCCATCAAAGTAACGATCGTGCTAACCTATTTTATGCACCTTAAATTCGAAAACATGTTGTTGCGTTTGATGGTTGGTGGCGTATTCCTGCTATTTGCGATTGTCATTGCCATCACATTTACTGATTATTATTTCAGATAAAACACCAAACTATGGAAACATATCTTGCCGAAGGATCGAATTTAGCCGCTGGGGTTGACCAAGCTTTTATTTTCATCTTTGCTATATCGTTCATTTTAACGATAGCAATCACGGGATTGATGATTTATATCCTGATCCATTTCTCCCGGAAAAAGGGGAAAGATTCATCGCAATTCAGTGGTAATACCAAACTCGAAATAGCCTGGACAATCATTCCTTTGATTATTGTGATGATCATGTTTTATTTTGGCGTAAGGGGTTTTAAACCGATGCGCGATGTCCCACCTGATGCCATGACAGTGACTGCAATTGGCCGGATGTGGGCCTGGGAATTCGATTATGGCAACGGGAAAATTGCCAAACAACTCGTTATTCCTTATAACCGCAACATCAGACTGAACCTTTTTTCTGCTGATGTCAACCATAGCTTGTTTATTCCCGCATTCAGGGTCAAGGAGGACGTAGTTCCTGGATACAACAACTACTTATGGTTCAAGCCTATAGCAAAAGGAGAATTTGATATATTTTGTTCCGAATATTGCGGATTGGCCCACTCGGGAATGGTAACAAAAGCAATTGTGGTCGATAGTCTCGAATTTAAGAAATGGCTGGCAGACCTTAAAGTTACGGGTAACCTGCCCGATCATCCTGGCCTCGCCATTATCAAAGCAAACGCCTGCATCACGTGCCATTCGTTGGACGGAGCAAAGATCGTTGGTCCTTCTTTTAAAGGATTATACGGATCGAAAAGGACGGTGGTTACTGCCGATGGCGAAAAGGAGGTAGAAGCCAATGATGCATACATCAAGAGGTCAATTAACGACCCCAATGGTGAGGTTGTCAAAGGGTTTAACAAAGGGTTGATGAAATCCTATACCGATGTCATCAAAGCTGAGGATATTGATAAAATAGTTGATTATTTCAAATCGGTAGTTGAAACCAAAAAATAACATAGTACTTTATTTATCAATACTGGTCAGGTTGACAAGGGTCAGGTTGTCGTTGTTGGTGACTTTTTCGGCAATGACAGGTTATTTACTGACAGGCAATCCGCCAAAAGCATCCTTTGTGATGCTTTTGGCGGGTGTCTTTTTATTGTCTGCCGGCACCTCTGTCCTGAACCAGATCCAGGAATTCCGCAATGATGCGCTTATGAAACGGACCAGACTCCGGCCAATCCCGGCAGGTGAAATTTCCAGTTTACAGGCTTTATGGATTGCATTGGGTTTAATCCTTATAGGAACCGCTTTTCTGGCCTTAAATGGATGGTTGCCGATGGTACTTGGTTTATCAAATATCCTCTTTTATAACCTGATTTATACACCCCTTAAATTAAGGAGCTACCTCGCCATCATTCCCGGTGCCGTTGTGGGTGCAGTCCCACCATTGATCGGGTGGACTTCCGCAGGGTATAATCCTTTTCATCCAAACATCCTGTTTCTCGCCACCTTTGTTCTCCTATGGCAGGTTCCCCATTTCTGGCTACTGATGGTCAAATACGGAAAAGAGTATGAAGAAGCCGGATTTTCGACTATCTCCAAAGTCTTGAACGATGACCAGATCAAATCAATTGTATTTGTTTGGGGCGTTGTCACTTCTCTGTTTCTGTTGCTTTTCCCGTTCTTTGGGTTTGGCCCGAAACCATTGTTGTTCAGTATAGTCGTTGTGTTAAACCTTTTGTTTATTTTCCTTTTTTATCGCTTCCTTTTTCATGACAGAAATCCCCAGACCGTCCGCAATGCTTTTATCCTGATCAATTCGTATGCTTTGCTAGTGTTCATTATATTGATTTTCAATTCGATAATCCCATAGAAGTTTATTTTTAATATTTGAAACAATCCTTTGATGTTTTCGTAAAAATAATGAAAACTAGGAACTATGGTATATGAAGAAATGAAAATGGAAATGATTCAATGTCTTACGACACTTGGGTTAAATGAAACTCCTGATAATTTGGAAGTAAAAGAATCTGATGCGATAGATCCCGATGGATTGAATGACGTAATGGGAGCAGGTAAATGGCTGTAGTAGGCACCTATGATTATCTGCAAAGAAAGTCAATTTGAACCGTTTTCAATTAAAAACCAACGTTTCCCATTTTCGGAATTGGACGGATATATATTTAGAAATGGGCGGCCAGATGGATATGCCTTTTTTTTTTGGATTCCAGATTTCCATATTATCAAATCAACCTTTCTCCCTGGCCCGTCCTGATTCTTGTTTGCTTTTTCTGTAAACCTATTTCAGAACAAGACACTCAAAAAAACACCATGATTTTGAGGTCACGGTGCTTGGATTCATGGAATCAAGAACTTGCCAACCTAAGTACGTTTTGTCCAGGTGCCACCACTGGGTTCGGAGGTTGGAGCTGCCGGGGCAGTACTTGCATGTGCGGCCTTGGGAACGCTGAGTAGCATCATGGTAGTGGCCGCCGAAATGGCCATAAACCCTGCCTTGCCGATTGCCTCTTTGCGCGACATCTTATTCCCTTTATTGATGGCATCTTTGCCTGAGATATCTTCAGTGTTCATTTTCATAATTACACAATTTGTTTTTAAAAGTATTTTTGTATTAGACACTTGACTTTTTTTCTTTCGCAAACTCCGTCGGGACTTTCAGTCACCGACGGGTTTGATCTCACAACAACAATTACTACTATGACTACTTCTATACTATTACTAAACTGCTACTGGTTCTTTCGTTTGTACGATTTTTTCCGGTAAATGACGAATCCATAAGGTAAAGGGCGGCCACAAGGACACGCCCCTACCATTTTCAAATTTTCAAATCATCACAATTTCCAATTTCCAATTTCTATTTTCCAATTTCCAATCATTTCCTCACCATCACCTTAATTGTTTGTGGCGTTCCTTTGTCGATGATGTTCAGCAAATAAACACCACTACTAAGGTTCGGGAGACCAATAATATTCAGATTTCCGGCACCCAATTTCTTTGTCAGCACCACCTGACCCGAACCATTGACCAACGTAGCAACTACGCCATCGCCAACTTCGCCAACAACACGAATTTCTTTATTACCATTCGCATAGGCAGTTAGCTTTCCTGGCAGCACCTGATCTTCCAAGCCGCTGATGATATCACTCGTATGGAGATAAAACCTTCCTGTACCCGCTGTATTAGCAACAACCACAGCTTTGTAGCTCTCTTTGGAAAGGTTTGTGAATGTGTGTGTTAGCTTGTCTTCCAAAATTGTTTTGCAGTTGGGATCCAATTGGACGGTTTCGACTGTGAAGACAATTTCGCCAGCGGATTTTGAGTCGATACCAATTGGGATAATCAGCTTATCGTATTGGTTGGTTGGAAGGCACTGCAATTGGAACTCTGCATCGAAAGGCTCTGCCAATTTGGTATAAAGCGCAAACGATGGGTCAGCCTTCAAAATACCGGCATCGTAACCTTTGTCAAGGCCCTTTGTGGCATCATCAATAAAAAGGATATTGGTCGATGCTGAGGCAACATTGTTCGTCACTTTCAGTTTGATGGACGGTGCCTGTTTCATAGCGGCTTTATAAGGTGCAACACCTTCGCTGGAATGAAACTGCATGGCAGGAGTAAATGCAATCGATAAACCATCAGTTTTTGCTTTTACAAAGAGCCCCTGTCCCAACGATGCATAAGTGTCCACTCCAAGATAAGGTGCCGCATAATTGATGACTTCATAACCATTGGCAGAGCCCGTTCCGGTATATACGTATGCCCCAAAGCTTATATTATCCATTTTAGTGCTGTTGACATCCAGAAAGTTGTTCAATCCGGTTGCGTCAACTGTGCCATCGCTTAACTTTATCGCAGATGTATATGGATTTCCGATGCAGTTCCATCCGTTCGTACCCGACAATGAAACTGTCACATTTTTTGTCCCCACGTTCAAAGGCCCTTGAAAATCCAGAGTGGTTGTTTCGGCCCCTACGACTGCCGTACGGACCATATATCCCTTGCCAATTTCCATGCTCCCCGATGTCGTAGTTGTATAATACCCATTCCAACTGTTACCGGTCGTATTGTAATCCATCATACCTAAGGTTGCATTATTTGTGGTCAAATAGGGGATTGCTTTGTTCCTTCCCAAAAAGGTGCTTAGGTCTTCGATGGCAGGTGCAGATACAATATGCCATTTGGTCGGGGCCATGATCCGTTCCACAGTTCCTGATGCCGAAGTAGTTCCCAGAATCTTTAAAGAACCGGTTCCTGTGGCATCCGATTTGATGATCAGACCTGTTGTACCCGCAGAATTGACCAGGTTGCCATTTACCGTTAATGCTTTACCAGCCGAAATGGTCAGTACCGCACCGCTTTCGATGGTAAGGTTGTTGCAAGCTTCCGCAGAGACAGAGGTAGCACCAATGATTGGATCGTTGGTAACATTGGGGATAATCACATCGTCTGCAGAAGATGGGACTTTATTGGTGTCCCAATTACCATTTGTGTTCCATTCGGAACTTGTTGCACCGGTCCAGGTCTGAATAAATGTTAATGGATCTGCCGAATTGGCTGTACCGCCAGGGGTGGTTACCGAAATTGTGCCAGTAGTTCCGCCTGCCACAACTGCTGTGATACTTGTGGCGCTCACCACAGTAAAAGATGATGCCGCAGCACCGCCAAAGCTTACCGCCGAAGCACCGGTAAAGTTTGTTCCGGTGAGCGTTACGGTCATGCCTATTCCTGCCGATGTGGGGGTAAAAGAGGTGATGGTTGGGGGGGCAGCCACGGTTTTGCCGATGGCCAATAAATAACTGCCTGCGTATGTGGTGCCACCGGTTAGCGAACCGATGGCAATGAATCCACCGGAAGTAGTATAGGGCGTTGCGATAGATGTTCTGCACAGCGCGACAGCGGTGTTAGCTGTACCATTATAAGCTGCACCATATACTTTCAATCCATAAGTGGTGCCCTCAACAAGGCTTAATTGAGAAATATTGACTAAGTCACCTGACCCAAAAGTGTACTCGACAGAGGTTGCAAAACTAGTCCCTGCCGTTGGCGGGGAGGTGAAGGTTACGATGTCGGTGGCCAGCTCGCCGTTCGGTATATTGAAGGCGTCCACACTGGTGATTGACAGTTTCAGGGTCATGGATAAATTGTTGCTACCGTTGGCACACAGTCTCATGCCGATGGCATCAATAACCTTTCCGCTTTGGCCAGCTTTGAAGGCAATCCCTTTGCTCTGGGGGGAGCTATTGTAAGTTGTGCCACTGAATGTCGCGACTGAGTTCATGGTCACGTTCAACCCTGACACCCACCAATCGGTTGCCGCAAAGCCAGGTGTGGTTGCCTGTAAGAAAATGGCAACTAAAAATGCAAATGCCCAAAAACCGGATGTAGGTTTTCGGAGTTTTGATGTAACGAAAGATTCTTTTTTCATACTCCATTTAATGATTTGAACTGTTTTGTGGTATTGTAAATATATTTTACGTAGTAAATCTTTTGAGTGTCAAATAATCAGCGGCTAAAATAGTGCTGCAATAAGTATTGCACAAAAAAAAGTAGTCCCAAAAACGGAAATTCCGTTTTTGGGACTACT
>JBAXWR010000288.1:0-9351 GCA_037128295.1 Mariniphaga sp. | reverse complement strand
CATTTATTGAAGTTGCTGCGCTTCCCACATCATGATTAGTCCAACCCGAAACCATGGCTGTAAAAGCAGCATCGGTGGCTACATCAATAAAATAGTTGGTGGGTGCGTTTCCTTTTGAAGGCACACTCCAGTTTGCCGTAAAACTGACAGGACTATTTTCGGTAGCGGAAGTGGCAATCGGTTCAACCATTGCATAACTTTCTGTCCAATTGGAATTTACAATAGTGCCATGATTGGCATTTGAAGTGGCATCGTATAAATTGTTGCCGGTGTTTTGGTCAAATTTGTAATAGGAAACCAAGCCAGTAGATGATTGGTTTACAGAATTATACATCGTATTTTGAATCGCGGTGCCATCTTTTGCAAAATTCCAGATACGCACCTCGTCAACAGCACCGTTAAAATAGGCATTCCCAAAGCCCGATTTTCCGATATAAAACTGCGTGCCAGATGTTTCAAGCGTTCCAATTGGTAGCGGTGTACCTTCATCCACTCCATTGACAAACAAATGTGCATAGCCGTCATTGGTTGCGGTTATTGCTACATGATACCACTTACCTACTTGAATATCAGTAGTTCCTGTAATATAAATAAGTGAACCGTCCCAGGTATAATGCTGAAATTTTCCGTTGCTAATATTGATCTGATGAGCTGTAGTGTAATTGCTCCCATTGTTTGCTGCTATAACAGTCTGATTGCCAGTTGATGACGGCTTAATCCATGCCTCTATGGTGTAAGAAGTAAATCCGGAAAAATTATAAGGAACTATAGCAACATCATTTATTCCATTGAATGTAAGGGCATTACCTGGAGTAGTCATGTTTGGTAACACTTCTATGGTGCGCACCACACTTGTAGCTGGGAAATATGCACTATTCCCGGATTGACTGGCAGTTATATTCGCAATCCCAACGCCAACGATTGTCAGACTATTTCCCGAAATAGTTGCAACTGCTTCATTATCACTTATTAAATTAATATCCAATCCTGAACTTGCAGATGCTGTTAATGTTATAGGAGAAACACCGTTTCGTACAGGCGATGTTACCTGTGAAAACGTTATGCTTTGTGCAGATTTTAAGGTAGTTACTGCGATGGAATTTCGATAAAAACCACCTTGCTGTGTAATGATGGTTTTGTCGGCTCTCACGCGGTAATAAAATGTTGCACCGGATGACAACCCTGTAACTGCCTTCGAAAGATTGGTGCCACAATCTAAGCCCCAAAAACCGGTAACAGGTACCGTAAAATCGCTGGTGGTAGAAACATCTAATATATAGTTTGTTACTGAACCCGTTTCCGCCGCTGCCCAATTTGCCGTAAAAGATGTGGCTAGAACATTCGTCGCTGTTTGTGGTACAGGTACAACCATTGCGTAACTCTCTTTCCATTCGCAATTTTGTATCGTTCCGTAATTTGATGCCGAAGCAACATTGTATAAAGTGTTTCCGGTATTTTGGTCGAAACTATAATAAGCGATTAAATCTGTATTCGATTGATTGACTGTTTTATATAAGTTTCCGCAAATTTCACTTTCGCTTCGAAGCGAATTCCAGATGCGCATTTCGTCAATATTTCCTTTAAAATAAAAATGACTTCCGGTTCCAACGGAATAATCGCCAATTGTAAAAGGTGCAGATAATGAAGAAATTGCAAACGTTCCATACGTGGTTTGTTCCACACCGTTTATGTATATTTTGGCAGAATTGAACCCGCTTACCACCAAAGCCACGTGCTGCCATTTGTCCATTGCGATGGCTCCGGCATTGGTATAAAGTGTTGCGCAGCCGTCTGATTCAACCACCAAAGCGTGATTGTTTGTGTTGTAACTATTGACATGAAGGGCAAATCCACCGTTTCCACAACCTGAGTATTTTGTTGAAACAATGGTATTTGAGCCAAAATTCTCTTCTGGTTTAATCCAACATTCAATGGTAAAGGTAGTTGCACTACTAAGCAAACTCCCGCAATTGACCAGACTGCTAATCGAAGGATTGAAATACAAAGCATTGCCAGGTGCGGTCATCGTGGGCAAAACTTCAATACTCTGCAACACATCAGTTGCAGCATTGTAAATTGTGTTTCCCCCTTGCTTTGCCGTGATATTTGCCGTTCCCGCACCTACAAAACTTATCATATTTCCATCAATAGTTGCAACAGACGTGTTACTACTTTCGAAAACTACATCTAAACCAGAACTTGACGTTGCCAATAAAGTAATTGGTGAAACACCAATCACAATAGGCGAAACAATGGGTTGGAAAGTAATAGTTTGGTCGGTTTTAATTGTGGAAACACTGATATAATTCCGATAACCGCCTTGATTTGTAACACTCTGTTTTTCAGCACGAACACGATAATAATAGGTTGTATTTGGATTTAACCCGCTTATCCCCTGCGTAAGATTTGTCCCACAATCCTTTGACTCATACCCTGCAACAAAAGAGATAAAATCGCTTGACGGTGAAACATCCAACAAATATTTTTCGACAGTACCCACCGCAGGTGCCGCCCAGTTGGCAGTAAAACTCAAATTTTGAACATCGCTTGCCGTTTGTACCAATGGAAGTACCATAGCATAACTTTCAGGCCAATTGATATTTACAGCATTTCCATTGTTCTTATCCGGACCAAAATCGAACAATGTGCTGCCCGATGACTGGTCACAACGGTAATAAGCGCTCAGATTTTCGCTGGTTGCTGATATACAATTCATTAGATTGTTCTGAATTTCGCTGTTCGTGCGGGCTGTTTTCCAAATTCTGAGTTCGTCAATTTGTCCGGCATAATTGTAGTAATGAGTTACAGCAAAATCGCCAATGGTAGTGGCACCTGAAGCCGAATTTACCGAAGTGGCTTCATGCGTAGCCACTTCAACACCATTTACCAATAATTTACTGCCAGAACCCGAAACTGTATATGCAATATGCTGCCATTTGCCATAATTTATCACGCCGGGAGCGCTCATCAACGCACAACCGTTAAATTCTACCTGTAAGTTTGCTTTTATGTCAGTATTTTGCGAAACTATCAAGGCAAAGCCACCCGAACCGCAACCGGATTGTTTATTGGCAATTACAGCCATAAAACTTTTCTGGGGCAAAGGATTTATCCAAGCTTCGATGGTAAAATTCGACGTTAAACCAATACTTTTGCTAATTTCGACAAAATTCCCTGTGCCGGTAAACTGTATTGCGTTGCCCGGTGCGGTCATGTTTGGCAATACTTCGAGTGTTTGAACTACGTCAGTTGCAGGCAAAAAGGTGGAATTTCCAGCCTGACTAGCTGTAATATGAACGATTCCAGCACCAACTATGCTAAGCACATTGCCTGAAACGGTGGCAATGGAATGATTGTCAGTTTCAAACGTTACGCCTAAATCTGAACTTGCTGTGGCTGTTAATGTTATGGGTTCAACACCATTCACTACCGGTGATGAAACCGGCGAAAATGTTATGGTTTGTGCAGATTTTAAAGTAGTTGCTGAAATACTGTTGCCATAGAAACCACCTTCCTGATTGATCGTTTCGGTTTTATTGGCGCGAACGCGATAATAATAGGTAGTGTTTGGTGAAAGACCGGTTACCAATTGCCAAGTATTAGTGCCACAGTCCAAGCCACTAAAACCGCTAACTGAGGTCGTAAAATTGCTTGCGGTTGAAACATCTAAAATATATTTTGCAACCGTCCCAATCAAAGGAGCATTCCAATTTGCCGTAAAACTTGTATTTTGAATGTTGCTTGCTGCCTGCGGAACCGGCACAACCATTGCGTAACTTTCAACCCATGTTGCATTTGCAAGATTTCCATCATTGTGGTTTGAAGTTAAATCATATAAAATAGTTCCGGCAGACTGGTCGCACCTGTAATACGAAACCAATCCTTCGCTTGCTGCATCAATGGTATTGTACATTGAATTTCTGATGATTGCCTCAGAACGTACTGTATTCCAATACCTCACTTCATCTACTGCACCACTATAATAGGAATTATTGAAACCCGATTTGCCAAAATAGAACTGCGTACCTGAATATTGTATCGTAGAAATGGCTACGGCAGTCCCTTCTTCAACTCCGTTTACATACAATCGTGCATACCCATTGTTACTTCCGGTGATTGCCACATGATACCATTTTCCGGCAATTATTGTTGTTGTTCCGGCGACATTAATAACAGAACCATCATAATTATAATGATTAAACTTCCCATTTTTAATCTCGATAGCGTGTGAATGTGTAAAATTTGAACCATCATTACCGGCTATGATACATTGGTCGGTTGTACTTGCCGGCTTTACCCATGCTTCAATGGTAAAAGCAGTATAACCACTAAAATTATAGGGCACTGTAACATAGTCGCTTGAACCATTAAAACTCAAAGCATTTCCGGGCGCTGCAGTATTAGGCAAAACCACCAATTGGCGTACATAATCGCTTGCAGCATAGTAATTTGAGTTACCGGCTTGACTTGCCGTAATATTTACAGTTCCCACACCAAGCACTGTAACAGTATTTCCTGAGATGGTTGCAACCGAAGTGTTATCGCTTGAAAATGTAACTGTTAAGCCCGAAGTTGCAGAAGCCGTCAAATCAAAAGGTGCTGCACCGAAAATAAGTGGCGATGAAAAAGCTGTGAATGAAATCGTTTGCAGGTTTTTTGTGGTGATGCACGAAATTTTGTTGCTGCTAATGGTTACTACTGTACCATTGTAAGCCCTGACACGATAAAAATAGGTCGTTCCCGTAGAAAGCCCAGTGACAGATTTGGATAAAACATTTCCAACATTCTCATTTCCTGTACCGCTGTTGTTTACCATGGTTGTAAAACTGGCATCAGTTGAAACATCTAAATAATAGCCTGATGCATACGTTGCAACATTCCAATGGGCAGTAAACGAATTGGTTGTGATGTCGGTGGCAGCAGTGGCAACGGGTGGATCAAACAGAGTTGTCAACGAAATAACGTTGCTGCTTGCGCTTGCGCCATTGTTGTTGGCAGCCCGAACCCGATAAAAGTACATTGTACCTATATTCAATCCGCTAAATACTTTGGATTGAATCGAATTCGAAGTGCCGGAAACTAAGGTGTTATCTGCTATTTTGTTGCTGAAACCTGCGTCAGTTGCCACATCAATGTAGTAGTTAACGGCATCTGTAGAGTTGCACCAATTGGCAGTAAAACTTGTTCCGGTAAGATTGGTTGCATCGGTGGCAACCGGTGGCTCAGGCGGTGTATTTAGATAGACTTTTACGTTTGTGGCAAAACTCAACACCATATCAGCTCTGCCGTCGGCATTAAAATCGGCAACATTGATGTCGTACATATAATCGCCAATTAAAGTATTGCTCATGCTTGTATTTTGCAAATACATGAATATAAAACCCATACCACCGGTTGTAACCAATAAATCGCTTTTGCCATCGCCATTCATATCGCCAACAGTAGAAGTCGAAATCAACCCTGCGTTGCTGCCAGATTGGTAAGTGAAATTTCCGCTGCCGTCGTTTATAAAATAAGCCACAGTTATATCGCTCGAATAATAAATATCGCAAATCAGTGCCACGTCCAAATAGCCATCAGAATTGAAATCGCCGGCAACTACTTTTCGCGGACGATAACTGGTATTGCAATCTGGTCCACTGTAAAACTGTCCGTTGCCATAACCGTATAAAAAGTTGACTTTCTTTGTGTTATAATAAGTGTAACAAAGGTCAATATTTCCATCCTTGTTAAAATCTCCACTGATGATTGATTTTGGATTTGTATTTGTGCTGTATGTAACTGTTTGATTGAATGTATATTTATCGGTATTTGTAAAAATATTCACTGTGTTTCCATTATAATTGACTAAGGCAAAATCAGGTCTGCCATCGTAGTTGAAATCGCTGATCGTGAATGAGTAGGACGAAAATCCCACGTTAAACTGAAAAAGGGTATCGAAGCCACCCGTTCCGTTTCCGTACAAAATTGACATTTTTTGAGACGAATAATTAAGCGAAATGATATCGAGATTGCCATCTCCGTCAATATCTGCTACATTCAGGTCAATATTTGTTTGTGCCGTACTTTCCAACATATAACTTGGCCCTTCCGTAAAGGTGCCATCACCATTGCTGAACAGTACCACCGCGAGTCCGGTTTCTTTCGATGCGCAAACGATATCTGGCTTGCCATCGCTGTTGAAATCGCCCGTGGCTGTTTGCGAACCGGCCATAGTGTAAGTTTTTGTGTTCTTGTACTTTTGAAGTAAATTTGGGGTGTTGGTTACTGTAAAATAGGGTGTTAAACCAGAAGTAGAATAAACTGTTTTGTTGCTTACTGTTACTGAGACAATAGAAACAGAACTTGCGCCTGCCGGAACTGTAACGGTAAGCATACGGGATGTGGCTGCGGTTACAGTTGCTTTCACATCGCCAAAATAGACGATATTGTTTTGAGGTGTACTACTAAACGCACCACCATTGATGATAACCGAAGTACCAATACTTCCCGAATTGGGTGAAAGGGAGGAAATCGAAGATTCAATCTTTGTTTTTATTTGAATAGTATTACTATTTTCGGAGGTTTTCAAACTGTTATAAGCACGTACCCGATAGTAATAGTTCGTCACAGGATTTAGATTTTCTACCAATTTTGAGGTCACATTTCCCACGTCTTCGTTTCCTGAACCCCCATTGTTTACCAGGTTGGTAAAGTTAACATCCGTGGCCACATCCAAATAATAGCCGGTTGCATAAGGAGCAGATTTCCATTGTGCTACAAAACTGAAATTCGCCACATTGCTTGTGGCAAGGGCTGTGGTCGAAGTAATTTCGTTGATCAAAATATCGATATTTTTGTTGTTTACAACGGCAATATCTGCTTTGCCATCATTATTGAAATCGCCTGACAATAAATTAGATGGAGCATTGGCGAGCGTAATTTCCTCGGTTTTTAACACACCACCGCTACCGTTTCCAAAAATAATTCTGAGATTGCTATAATTGGCAAACGAAACCACAACATCGGCTTTGCCATCGCCATTAAAGTCGCCGGTGGCAATAAACTTTGGTTTTTGTCCCAAATTGATTGAACTTTTTGAGAAGTTGTTTGGATGAACATAAGTTAAAAAGCTCAATAACCCATTGGTATTATTTGCCGAAATAATTTCCTGTTTTCCATCGCCGTTCCAATCGGTAATAACCAATGAATTAGGTGTATCCGATGTTGAATAACCGGTAGGATATGTGAAAGTACCATCACCATTGCCCCATAACACAAAAACATAACCGCTTTGTGTTGTTGCAAAAATATCGGCATTGCCATCGTTGTTCACATCACGTACCGCAACTGAAGTAAGTCCCCATAAACCAAGAGGATAAGCATGAAGATTTGCAAAAGAGCCATTGCCATCGCCAATTAATACAAGGATTTCATTTGAACCAGCTTGTGAAACTGCCAAATCGGCCTTGCCATCTTTATTAAAATCACCTGATGCCATTCCATACGAAATATTCTCAATACTACCTGTTGCTACGCTTGAACTTTGTTTGAAACCACCGGCACCATTACCAAGCGAAACATTGATATCGTTATTCCCGGTGCTTGATGTGGCAAAATCGAGATTGTTATCACCATTAAAGTCGGCAACAACAATTGCGTAAGGCGAATTGCAGCAAGCATAGTATGAAAGAAAGCTAAAATTGCCCTGACCATTTCCCAAATAAACACTTACTAAACCAGTTGCGCTATTGGGAACGATCATATCGGCAAAACCATCATTATTAAAATCACCAAAAGCCAAATTGTTTGCTTTGCCATTTATAATCGTTTTTTTGGAATATGAATACAGCGCAACATTGGCAAAAGTAAATTCGGGTGTGGAACAATTGGCTGAATATCTGATAAATCCACCTCTTGTTATTGTAATAGGAACCATTGAACCTGCTCCTGCCGGTGCCGTTACAGTGAGTGTAGTACTTGTAGCGGCAGTTACGGTAGCTTTAACCGCTCCGAAAAAGACGACATTATCCGAAGGGTTTGTACTAAAATTTGTCCCTTGAATGTTGACCGAAGTTCCTGCGGCACCGCTTGTTGGAGAAAACGATGTAAACGTAAATTCACCTTGTGTGGTCGCACTGACCACATTGCTGCTGATGCTCGTGCCAAAGGAAGCAGCAGCTCTCACCCGAAAAAAGTAGGTAGTATTTGAATTCAAACCACTAACGGTTTTCGATAAGGTGTTACCTACATTTTCATTGCCAAATCCCCGGTTATTTGCAAAAGTCGAAAACAAAGGATCGGTTGAAACATCTATATAATAATTCGTTGCATTACCAGACATATTCCAGTTGGCTGTAAAATTTGAAATTACTACATTGGTAAAAGCGTTTACTGTGGGTTGAAATGGTGGTGCCATCAGTATTCGAATATAATCGTTGCAGGCAATCGCAATGTCCGCGGCACCATCGGCGCTAAAATCGCTAGTTACAAATGAATTTGCAGAACTTCCCGTATTAATGTTAGTCAGAGCTCCAAAATTTCCAGCGCCATCCCCCAACGAAATAGAAATTCCGGTATTACCGCTTGTAAAGGAAAGGTCAGTTTTGCCATCGCCATTATAATCGCCTGCGTTTATCATAAATGGACTATTATAATTAGTCGGGATTGTATTGCCCGCACTAAAAGTGCCGTTTCCTTGTCCAAGGAGCAATTTTAGCGACATATCTACCTGATGTGCAACAGCGATATCGGTTTTTCCGTCGCTGTTGAAATCACCCAAACACAACGAAACAGGGTGCATACCAACTGAAATGGCATTCATTGTGCCAAAGCCACCCGAACCGTTGCCTAACAATATCCCAACTGTATTATCAATTTGATTTGAAACGGCTATATCGGCTTTATTATCAGCATTGAAATCGCCGACGACAATGGCACGGGGCAAGATACCTACAGCAAAATTCGTTGCTGATTGAAAAGTAAAACCAGCTATATTGAGCAAAATGCTGACGTTGTTGGTTGCTAAATTGGCTGTTGCAATGTCGATTTGTTTGTCGCCGTTGAAATCACCCAAGGCAATGCCCGATGGAGACCCACCAACGCTATAATGACCTAATAATGTAAATGTTCCATTGCCAAACCCTCGGAAAACACTCACTGTATTAGCTGACGCGTTTGCTGTGAAAATATCTAAATTACAGTCGCCATCAAAATCGCCAATTGCAATGGCAGTGGGAGAGGTGCCGGTTGTGTAAGCTGTTGGATTATCAAATACCCCATTACCGTTTGCTATAAAAACCTGTATCGAATTGAGGCTCGAAGATGCTGTAACCATATCCGGTTTTCCATCGCCATTAAAATCGCCCACGG
>JBAXWR010000287.1:0-9353 GCA_037128295.1 Mariniphaga sp. | reverse complement strand
GTTGCCATAATCAACACCAATACCGCTTGCCCAGTTGTTTGATTCAATCTGGAACAAGGGGTACCCCTGAACGACTTCTTCCTTCAGCATATCAAGGCTTTGGTCGTACCGGTTGCCAGGATCGTTATAATATCCCCAATAGTCGCGCTGATTTTTTACCGAGAAATTGAGAGGTAAAAACTCGGCCCTGCCACCTGGAATCGGAAGTGTACCGCCATAATATTTGGTAATCGTATCGTTTTTGGAAAAATTCCCAGGCTTAAAACCATCGAGAGCTTTAATTTGAAGTTGAGTCCTGATACCGGGCGAATTTGGAAAAACCCAAATTACATGTTGCACTACGAGTTTTAGCGATTCATATCGTATCTGGCTTACCACTTCGATGTATTTGTTGGTAAATCCTTCATCATCATTTACTAAAGCTGTCACCGATTCCAGTTTTGCATGTAAGGGAGTGGCGTCCGCTTTCAGCCAGTTCCAGTCACATTCTGAAAGCATGGATTGTCCCTTCTTTTTATCCTTTTCAATTTGAGGATCAAAAAGCATCCAATCAGATTGAACATTCTTTTGTGAGTTGCCGTATTTCTGTCCTGTCAATACATTTTTTAGGTACTTGGTAACCAAACCATTCCCTGTCCATACCCAAACCCGTTCTACTTCACCTGTATTTACGAATAACGAATCTCCTTTGGTATAAACCCGTGCCTGTTCAAATGTCTTTGAAATTACAGGAAGTGTCTGTGCAATAGAAGACTGCGACATGAATGCACACAATAAAACTGAAAGAAAAAACTTTGTTTTAAGATTAAAATTCTTCATTGATATCGATTTATAAGTTATTTTCTAATCCACTTTTCAATCTTTTAATGATTGACAGTTCCTATTCTACACTTTCGGTAGCAATCTACGGGAAATGATTCTTCGGCGACATCTGTTCAAAATAATCATTTGCCATGCCTTATGCTTATTGTTCAGCATCGAACTTTACCAGAACAGGACGGCTATCAATGGATTCTTTCCTTTTCAAACATATTCAACTTCTTCAAAAAAAATTACCTGTCTTTATTGGTATTCACAACTAATGGTTAACCAATACTTTAGCTGTTGAAAGAACTCTATTCCTACCTTCCACTCTTACCACAAAAATACCATTTTTGAAGATATTCCTACTGATACATTAATCGTAAGCTTCAAAATCCTCAAGCAAAGGCATGGACTTATATGTGGTTGGTAAAAGCCCAATAGCTACAAATCTCAAATTCCCTTAATTGTGGAATTAACCGATCGTCGACATATGAACTAAATGCTGATGTTGAACGTTTTTGATAAGTTCCGTCTGCCTTGATTGCAGCCCATTCGGGATGGGTGGCAATGGCCTTATCATCGGCCACTCCCGAATGATGAACATACAACGAAACCCCTTTTCTTGCGGTTGCTTCGCGCCAAACAGGCATCGCATCCACTACAAGACCCGGAGCCGCGTAGCCAGATAGTTTTTCGAAGTAGTTCTCTTTTCTTCATTTTTGAATCTTATTTAAAATATGAAGTTGCGTTTCGATACCGAGATCAGGCTGCATTGAGTCAACTATTTGAATTACATGTGCTTAACCGAGAAAGGGTGTCAACAATATTCGAAACTGCAATTCGGTGAAATTGAACGAAAAGGGGGCGACAATGATCTTTCCCAACTAACATTCCTTCCAAATCAAATCAATAATTTGGAGCTTGAATGTAAGAGCCGGACAGTTATCGCAAAATTAAATCAGCAGGAAAGACATCGGGAATCCTATCAAAACGCAAACGGTCCGATTATGGAAATCGATTGTGTGATGAAGGGTTGCGGTATTATTTACAAGATTTCACTTGAAAGCCTGGATGGAACACATAGATTCGAGAAAGATTTTAATTTGTCCAAGCCGTTATTTGATAGGAGTTAAGCATCTAAGCACTAAAACAGCAATTGTTGTCACGACTGGAAGTTCCCCAATATTGTGAACCCGTTGTAATAGTTGTGTTCAGGATGTTCGTCTGGCGTGCGGCAAGGATCGGATTTGAAGTCGTCAACACCCTGATCCAATAATTTGGCAAGGTGCATAAACCACTGCTCATATCCCGATTGAGGTTTTCCTTTCTTTGTAACCAGCAGATTTTCAGGATCAATACTCCAATCGTTAGTTTCTTATTT
The DNA here is from genome assembly GCA_037128295.1 of Mariniphaga sp. Taxonomy (GTDB): domain Bacteria; phylum Bacteroidota; class Bacteroidia; order Bacteroidales; family Prolixibacteraceae; genus JAAFHB01. The sequence goes on along the minus strand of JBAXWR010000287.1, from coordinate 7,168 downwards.
TTTGAAGTTGTTTGTAATTTCCAGCGTTATTCAAACCACAGACAATCAATGTCAAAAAGTTTGGTGCCATCTTCAATCCCTATAAATTCCAGCCAAAGAGAATCAACCCCCTTTGCCTGATCCATTGGACATGAAAATTCGTCGTACTTCAAACGGGCACTCAACGGAGGAACATTGAGTGTATCAATGATTTTTCCTTTCGAGTCGCCTACACGAATATTAATGATACCACCGCTGTAGGAGTGCGCGCTTATTTTAAATTTGGAAATACTGGTTGTTCCGGAACATGGCATCGGGTGCAAACAAAAGCACATCGGTTTCTTTCACTTCGTCTCTTTCTCCTTTGGTAGAGAAAATATTGATGAGCATGTTCCACTTCTGCAGGTCGGTCGAAATTAAAACGTCATGTTTGTAAGAGCACCAGTGACCGATACCATCATCGGTTGAACCATAAATGAACATTTTCCATCAGGCCAATCCCGGGATGTAGGGTCGGCAATGTAAGTTCCAATGGGGCAAATGGGGTTTTGAGCCATTGCCAATTGCTGAACCATCAGGATTAATACAATAAGTATATTCTTTTTCATAACTTACATTTTTGGACCTGTTAACCCACGTGGACCCACAGTACTCATATCAATAGCGTTGAACCCAAGTTTAAATGCGGGGCTTTCAGGTTTCAGTGTGAAATTAAAATGGGCAGCATCTACAAACAGCGGATCGGCATATTGAGAATGAATATCCTTTCCAGCCTTCTGCCATTCAGTCCAGCTTTTGCCATTAAAATCAAATTCTGAAAGGCTTTTTGATGGATTGAAGTAGAGGTTTCGATCCATTTCAAATGTTGAAGTTAGCGTCTCTCCTTCTTTATGGTCGGGATGGTAATAAAACGTATAGGGTGCGTCTTTCCAATTGGTATCCAACAGCACTCCTTCCTTCCAGAAAATAATGTTGTTTTCGAAATATACACTTTGGTGTGGTTCATTATGGTCGCGGTTTAGCTGTTGCAGTCTTCCCAAGGCAAAAATATTATTCCTGACGGTAAGTTCTTTAGCGAAATGGATGTTGTATCCAGCAAATTTGGTGTTGTAAACGATATTGTTTTCGATTAAAATATGAGTTGAGCCTTCGTCATTGTAAATTCCCCATCCTCCGTAACGATTGGCATCCACATCATGAATGAGGTTATTTCGTAAAACAGTGCCTGGTGAAACTCCGAGGGTATAAATTCCTCCCATATCCGAAAGTAACCCCTGGCCGATATGATGAATATGATTGAATTCGATCACATTGTCGCGGCTAATGCTTCTTTCGTAGTTCCATACCCAGCCGACCGAAATCCCGGTGTAAAAACCATCATGGATCAGGTTATGAGCCACATAATTTCCTTCTGTTTGTTGCAAAAGGATTCCAACAGCCGATGGATACTTCTGACCATAATACCCAATTTCATTATCAGTAAATACATTTCGGGCGGTTCTTAAAAAGGGAGAATCGGCAAACGTACCGCCATTAACTTTGAACCCACCTGCCGCAATGTGGTAGATCTGATTGTTTTTAAAACGATTGCCAATGCAACCTGCTTGCAGATCAAAAGCCCAGGTTCCCAGCTGTATAAATTTACAATTGCTGAATTCGCAATTGCGGGCTCCTTTCAAGGTAACCGACGCAGTAACAGTTGATGAGCCTTGTCCGTTATTTGTATCACCTTCAGGTAACTGGAAATTAGTATGCCGAAATTCAATATTCCTGAAAGTAATATCCTCAACAAATTGCTGGTTTTCGGGGTCACCTTCCAAACGAACCAACCTGGGAATGACGGGAGCGAAGAAGGTAACATCCTCAGGTTTTTCGTCTGGAAATGGGAAATAACTCAGTTTCCCGGTTTTTCGATCAAGGTACCATTCACCGGGAGTATCCAGTTCCTCCAGCACATTTTCGACTATATAACGGGCTCCTTCTTCATTAAAATCGTCAGCAAATACTTTTTTTGAAGGATATGCAAACGAGACAAGGTTATTCTTTTCATCAATTGATTGAATAAACAGGTGGGTATCTGTCCAGAAATGGCAAACAATCACTTCAGCATCACCCAAATTGGTCCATTTCGGATTTATATCTCCTTTGGCAAATTCGAACTTCTGACTTTTCTTATTGTACCCTGTTGTTTTTGGTGTTCCGTCAGGCATTCCTTTTACACGTAGAAACCCACTGTTGGGCTTTCGTGCACGGGGTCGGGAAACTCCATCGACAAAAAGCTGGTTAAATTTCCATTGCTGGGCAGCCACTTCAGGAATTGTGGTGATCCACCATCCGTTTTTCTGCTTCTTCCAGCCTTTAATTTCCCTTCCTCCACTTAATATTACAGGTTGATTCTGATACCGGTCAATCAGCATCGGTTGTTTTGCTGATCCTTCACCTACTGGTTTTATTATCAGGGGTTGCTTTAATTCATACGTTCCTCCCATCAATAAAATGGTTGCAATATTTCCAGGGTTGGATTGTTTCCCGCTTTTACGGATTTCATCCAAGGCCTTCTGAATGTTTGCAAAAGGCTTTTCAGGTTGAGAACCGGAATTCAGATCATTTCCATTTGGTGATACATAATAGGTTTGTGCCTGGGATTCAAGTTGAATTCCTGAAAAACAAAGCAGTAAGAGCAGAATAAATAAAATTCTCATGGATAAATAATTTACTGATTATCAGATTTATAATGACTTTTCATGGATTTCATAAAACCATTTTTTGAATACACTTTTATTTTACACTTATCACAAACCCGCCACCTTTGACCATTTTTGAGATAAATCCGATGATATCAGGCTCGCGTTCGTAAACCGCTGGAGCATCGCACAGCATTTTTATTAAACTTAAATCATTATGTAATTAGCTTAAAAATACCCCCCTTTTTCAGTAATCTGATGTACGGTTTGTCCTTCATTCACCCAACCGAAGATTTTCATCTCGTTTTCCCTGATTTCCTCTGCCCGGATCAGTACATCGTAGGCAATGTCGCGCGGTACAATTAATACTCCATCAATATCGCCAACCACCACATCACCAGGCTTAATTGTAGTGTTGCCAATCTTGATCGGAATCTGAAAATGGGTAATCAGGCAGCGACCCAAACTTCCGTTCGATATCCGGTATTCGTAAAAAACAGGAAAATCAGCTTCAAGAATCTGGTGAGTATCACGTATTCCACCGTCAATACAGGCAGCTTTAAGTTTTTTACCTTTCGCTGTTGCTGTCATTACACCACCCCAAAGTGTGGCTTTTTCATCACGACTGGTATCCCAAACGATAAACGAATCTTCAACCATTGCATCCAGCATCTGGGTGCGAAATTCCATTTCACCCTGAATTTTTACATTAGGTGCGCTTTTTACCGTAAAAGCAAATCCGGCAACCGAACGATACTCTCGCAACGGTTTAATTCGTCCAGGTAAGGCTTGCTCAAGGAAGCAGAATTCACGCAATACGTCATTGATTGCTCCTTTATAAAGCTGTTCGAAACGACTTAGTAATTCTTTATGCGGAATTGGAAAAGCAGCAACTGAAACTCCTTCACGCGAGGCGATTAACTTTTCGAGGTTCATCATTCCCACCTCTTTTTTGTACTGATCTACACTCATATTTTTTGTCTTTATATAATTCCATTTTCAATATTGAGCAAATATATTTGTCGTCCGTTTCCTCCATGAGGAGAATCTATACAAATCAATTTTCCATTTGGGCTGAACCGGGGGTGCAAATCGCAACGCCATTCGCCCACATATTCAGAGGGGGAGTTAAAGCTACCCAAGTCAATACGACTATCTGTAGGTAAGTGGTATAGATAGGGCGTTTGCATCCTGCTTTTTGTATTGGCATAATTATCGCATAAAATCCATTCCTGCCCGTTTCCCTGAGGAAGGTAGGTTTGATGTCCGTTTACCGGCATTTTTTCAACTCCAATTCGCTCATATTTTCCAGATTTATCTTCCAAAATATAGAATCCTTGTGGCTGCCCCATTGGTTTTGTATAAGCATTAATATGTGCAGGATTGCTCCATATGAAATGAGAAGTAAACCCCGATGGGTCAATGCAAAACAAGTCTTTACCATTGTCTGAGGCTGTAAACATGCGGGTTATAAATCCGCCAGTCGCCATTTTTTGCCGCTCCATTCTTTGTGGGCGCCAGCGGTGTAAAAAGGTAAACCGACTACCATCGGTATTTACTAAAAGGTGGTTAACCCAATGAAAATTATCCAATACTGATGCTCCATTATACGGGATAGACGCCAGTTCTGCAAGAGAAAAAAGTAAAGTGTCCTTTCCGGTTTTCAGATCAAGTTTATATAACCCAATTTCTTTAGGAGCTTTTACATTTTCATACAGATCATCGACTCCGGCATAACCATAACCAGGCCGAAGGTTCTGGATTCTGGAAAATTCTGTACCTATAGCCCAGTTCCCATCAGGACTTAGTGAATATACCGCTTTGGGAAGCGTTTTTTTCTTACGGGTTTTAACATTCAGGATATGACTTACAAAATGCTCTCCGAGTCTATCGTTCCATATTATTTCATCCTTTGAGCCCGGTACCCATTGAAGCATACAACCCTGTTGCCATCCCCACGATACACTTGACCCAAGGTCGATCCACCTGTCATTATCCTCAAGATCGATCATACCAATACGAATCTCATCGTCAGGCTCAGGAGAACGGTGTTCAAAGCCCACTTCCATACCTAATACATAGCGATTTGTGGGATCAAACTGTAGTTTATCGTAATAACCGAACCAATGGAATTTCGGCCCTTTAGTGATAGCACGAATGGGAAATAAGGGAGAAACAACATTTCCCCCAAAAAGCTGAGCATTGACGAGCGGTCCTCCTGCAAGAAGCAAAAATGATTTGAGAGTATCTCTACGATTCATACACCGATAGTTTTTCAATATTAAACATCCAGGATATTCGAGTTTAACCGTATGTCAATCTGCCTTCCGGCTTCAATTAAACAGCTAACAGCCAATTCTTTCATTGATTCGGCAAAGCGCATTTCGGGCATATAAATACTAAGACCGGCAATAACTACATCTGCTCTGAAAACCGGTACAGCAAGGCCGACAATATGTGTTGGAGTTTTTTGAAAGGCAAACCCATCGTGCCTTATTCTGGCCAGTTCCTGATCCAGTTTTTCCCGTGTATCTGCTTCTGGCCAAACGGATAAAGTGGGCAATCCGTGTTTCTGAATCACCTTTTCGAGCTCATTTTCTGCTATGTATGCAAGAATCACTCTTCCGGTTGTGGTATTGTAAATCTCTTTTTCGATGGCAGTACGAACAACTATATCCTGATTGCTATGAACCTGATGCAGAACCACCCGTTTATTGTCAGACTTACGCATAATTCCGATCAGACAGGTTTCGTTCAACTCATCGACCAGTTGTTCCATCGGAGGTTTTGCCGCCTGAATAATTTCCAGTTTTAAGGAGGCGTTTCCAGCCAATTGTGAAATCATCGGCCCCAAACGGTAACCTTTTTTATAGCCCAGTTGTTCTATGTAGTTCCTGGTAATCATGGTTTTTATGATGTTCGCACAAGTGCCGTGGTTCAGTTCCAGCTTGTCAGCTATTTCGCTTAATGTTAATTCCCGGTCTCTGTTTTTTGCACAGAGCTCCATAATATCGAATGCACGATGAATGACCTGTATCATAGCTTTTAAATTAAATGATTATCCCCAACGTAATCTTTTCGAAACCAGAATTTCAGACCTGAAAAAATCAGGAAGGAACCAATTACATAAAAAATACTGAGGATGGAGAAACTCAGTGATAAGCCTAACGTCGGTTTCAGTATGCCCAGAATAAGCGGAGCAAACGCACCGATCAAAAACGCAAACATAAGCATAAATCCAGTGGCCGATGAGCGGATAGTTGGCTTTACCACTTCATAGAGCGAGGCAAAAATATTTGAATCGTAAATACCCCGCATAAATCCGAAAATGGCCAGTGCGCCATACGTGACCGCTTGATTATTCGATAAACCCATCAGGAAAATAAAAGGTACCCCACATAACAAGGCCAGCGACTGAATTTTCAGACGCACTCCAGGATCTTTCAATGCAAGTTTATCGGCCAATCGTGAACCAAACATAACTCCAATAAAGGCTCCTACATGGTGATAGATTAATGAGGAGAATCCGGCATAGGTTACCGACATTTTGTATTTTTCAACCAGGTATACCGGCATCCAGGTTAGATACCCCACGTTTACAAACACCATACAGGCAAAGGCAAGTGTAAGCATCAAAACTGTTGGTTTGCGGAATACGCTTAAGGCTTCTTTTAATGGTGCTAATATAGAAGTACCTGATGTGGGAAGTGCAGCAGCAGAGGGTTTTATCCGCCAGAAAAATAGAAGGGAAAGAACAATTCCGGCGATCCCAAAAACGTTAAACGACCTTCTCCATCCGAAGTGCTCTCCAATATACCCGGCTAATACGCCACTTAAAATGATACCGACATAAACTGCAGTTTGATGGACAGACATGGCAAAAGCCTTGTTGTCCCTGTATCGTTCGCTGAGCATGGCGTTCGCTGATGGGGCATAAAATGCCTCTCCTCCTCCGGTGGCAATACCCAGCAACAAAACAAAGGGAATCAATCCGGATGCAAAACCGGTGAAAAATGTGGAAATACTCCAGAATAGAATACAGAAAGCCAGTACATTGCGACGTGGAAATATGTCGCCCATAAAACCTGCTACCGGTACCAGAAATCCGTAAGTCCATATCAGCGAGGAGGCAATCAAGCCAAATTCTGCATCAGTCAAGTTAATGTCGCCTCGGATTAAGGGTAAGGTGACATTGAAAATCTGACGATCAGCCTGATTCAGGAAGAAGGCAAACCATAAGAAAATTAGCAACTGCCATTCGGAAAATATAAATTTCTTCATCATCAACGAAGATTAATTTGGTAAATAGTTCGAATCTCATCCTCAGTTAATGACCTGTTGAACAATGCAATACCGCCAATCTTGCCTACAAAATTGTTTCCCATCTCGCCCGCCCGGTGAACTGCACCCACTGTAAAATCGGAGCCATCATCGCCACCGTCAAACAACCCCAATTCGTAGTTGTATGGATTGCGGCCTTCGCGGGCATCGAAACTCCCGTTTAC
>JBAXWR010000286.1:0-9412 GCA_037128295.1 Mariniphaga sp. | reverse complement strand
ATTGTCGCGGCGGGTATCGGCTGTTACCATGCCTCCTTGTGCACTGTTCATGAAAATGGCCATCCCACCAACTTTAGATTCGATTCTTTCATACAATGGGCCACACAAATCAGGGCTGATGAGTTTACGGTCGGTTCCAAGGATTTCGGGGTGTATGGCGTAATTGATCAAGGTTGCAATGGGTTTTCCGATATTTTTTCCTGATGTCGCAACGGCTTGAATTACGCCACAACGTGGGTCGTAGAGTTTTTCTGCATAATAGTTGTAGGCAATCTTTCCTTTTGCTTCTCCCACTGCAGTTCTTAATGAGGCTGGTTCAAGTTTTTCAACTGCCTCATTCACCGCCTCTACTACCTGTATCACACACCAATCCAAGTATTTAAGGTCAGCACCTGTATTTCCTTTTTCATCAGGGAAACCATAAGCATCAGGGGCACTATGGGCATGGGTGGCACCAATCAAAACATTCTCAGGAGCGATACCTTTGATCAGTTTACGCGAACGGTCACCCAAATAAGCGGGCCACCCAAGATTGTCAATGCTTACAATTGCAACTCTGGTTGAGCCTTTTTCTAAAACAAATGCCCTTACAAACAGATCGCCCTTCTTACCATCAGGCATTACGGGGGTCCCCATCCCACCTGAAATCGGGATCAAATTCTTAGGTGTAATTACTCTGTAAGCAGCACCTGCCTTAAAGGTTTGGGCGTTGACTGTGATCAGTGTTAGTAAGGTGAAAAAGATTAGTAACAACAGCTTGACTTTCATTTTAATGTTAATCTTAAGTAATAAATTAATAATCAGTTAAATGATAAATCGTTACAAACGACAGACCATAAACCCCTCGTTACAAACGAGGGGAATTCTTAATAAATATAAATTGGGTTGGAGTAGAGCCATGGGACTACTTTTCCATCAAGTTTGAAGTGCATTTCGATACGATAAGCCCCTTTCTGAACCGGTTCAGACCATGTGAAATTATAAGCATCTTCAGAAGTTTGGTTGACTAGTTTCCCATCATGGATCAGCTTAAACTGCCCTGGAAATGGTGAGACAGCTTTCAACAATTTAATGTCTGCAAGCTTAATAGAGTCGCCAAGCATCCCTACTATACTATCCTTTTGATTCACTGCATAATACATAAAACCCTTGGCATCCCCCAAACTTTTGAAAGCTGTATATAAGTGCCCCTTTTTCAGATGATTGGCCAATGAATTGACTGTCAGGGTATCAGCATAAACATAGTTGGTGATGTAATCAAACCCTTCGTTATAGGTATCGATCATGTATTTAAAGACATATCCACTTGTATCGGGTTTTTGTAAAATCCATTTATTCCAGAATTTAACCTCCATTGTATCGATGATTTTCGCATTGGGGCCAAACCATTGCAACCTCCCATCTTTCAGAAATTTTGCGCGAAAGTTTTGGTTTTCATGTGTATCGACAGCAGAGAAACCTACGATTTTGCGTTTTGTGTTCAACGAATCCCACAGTTTAAGGATGTTGGTTTGTTCATCGAACATTTCGCGTAATGCCCACTGACGGTATTTATTGCCATTTACAGCGAAGTTGATGACTAGAGGGAAGAGGTTCTCATCCTTGGTATCGGTGTGGAAATTATAGATCTCCATCCCCTGGTAAAATGGATTGGCCCAATTGTGAGGTTCTTCGGTATGGGCATAAAAGATAATCCCACCTTTGGAAACAATGTTTTTTGCAACTGTATCTTTGTTAACCCTCCAGTCGATGACCGTAGAATCGAGCGGCCAGGTATCGAAACCCTGTTTTTCACTTCCCGGTTCAACCAGAACGCCGTCAAAATAACCTTTAAAACCTCTAGGAATGGTATCAATATTGCCTCGGGGATGGTCGGTCAGGAAGATAAAATCTATCCCACAATGCTTAGCGGCGGGTATTATTTCGGCTAGGGTACCCTTGCTGTCGTGCGACCAGAAACTGTGTACATGCAGAACCCCTCGGTAAGTATGGAGCATGGTCAAAGAGATAGTTTCTTTGCGAAGTTTTTGAAATTCAACAATCTGCTTATTCAACCTGGGGTAGGTGACCCAACGATTCCATAATGCGGGAGTGAAAGTGATTAAAAGGACAACCGTGATCAACCCACAAATCGTTAAAAGTATAATTTTTAAAAATTTCAGAATCCGTTTAAATTTCATATTTCGCTAATATTTCCATTTATTTCCAACTATATCTAATCCTTAGGTAATGAAAACCCAATTTTAAAGGATACACCAATTCCCTTGAAATTGGTTCATTTAGTCACGATCTCAGTGATTTGATGAATCAGATCCATTGTATAATCACCCATCGTCGGACCGAACCATCCCATTAATTTGGGTTCATATTCATCTAGATAGAAATACCTGCCAGGGACAATATAGCCCACATAACTGCCATTGAAACTTGTAACGTTCGCATTAAACCCTCTTGCTGCAAGTGCCTGTTTGATCTGAAGTGCATATTCACCGCTGAAATCGCAGGGTGCACTGATCCAAACCATCTTTCCAATCCGTACAGCCTGCAAATAAGCATTTTGGGGAAGCGGCATCAATTGTTTGCTCAGAAAGGTTGACAAATTTAGTTTTGTTGTCAACCGCATGTGGTATTCAGGTAACTGCACCCTGACGGACATAGCTGTAAACTTAACTTTTCCGTTGGTTTCACACGATGGTAAATGCCTTACGAGACTATCGGCCAGCGACTCCCCGATCATCTTAGGTCGGTCGAAACCTTTTCCTTCGCCAGACGGACTTTGGCTTCCGACGGAACCGGCAAAAAAGAGGGCATAATCGAAAGATGTTTTTTCCATCTTGCGGACCCAGTAACCAGGATAATCGGCACTGATTTCCATATTACCAGCTCCCATTGTTGTAGAATGAGCTGAAAATGAGCCTAATATTGCTTTTTTGTGGCCGATTTGCTCGACTTCGATAAAGCTAAAATCATCATTTTTGGTACCCGCATCCCCAACAACCCGGTTTCGGGTGTAAGGTGCTGCATTAAAGGAACCTGTTCCGATCTTTGCAGGTTTGAGATCTTTTAAAGAAGTAGTCACCGCCTTCGAGATTTGTTGGACCAACCAACGTTCAATGTTCTTGTTTTCATCACCAGCAAATTGTCCGCCAACAAAACCCGGCCCCCATGCACCCAGGCTTGAATGGGTATGGGTCGCCGAAAAATAGACCTGTTGGCGTTGAATTCCTTTTTGCGCAAGGACATCAATAACTGAGTCGATAATATTGGGAGGCATAATCAATAAATCGGCGGCGACCATCACCAGGGTTTGACTTCCTGATTTCAGTGCGACCGCTTTTACAAAAATACTGTCGTGAACCCCTGTGGCCGGTTTGCCTTTACGAGCCCCGAATCCCGCCAGTGGAACCTTTGAAAATTTCCCTTCAGCAACGTTATCCTCCGTACTATTTAATACGGGCGTAATACTGACCCTTGCGAATCCTGCCTGAATGGAATCGTTCAGGATCACTGAACTTTTCTTCAGACTGTCGATGAGGGAGGTAGTGGTCTTGTAATAATCACTGTTCAAATAAGATGCCTGGATTACAGGATCGGTACAAACGAAAAAGAGTAAAATCAGGAAGGCTAAAATACTTCCTGTAACAATTGAGAATTTTTTCATTTTATAAAAAGATTTTGGTGAATTACAAAATCAAATCCTGTTATCATATTGCGGTACTCTGTACCTATTTAGCCGCTTTGATACCTTATTTCTACAAATATCTTCGGTACTCTGTACCTATTAGGCAGCTTTGACGACTTATTTCTACAAATATCTTCGGTACTCTGTACCTTTGTGATGACTAATTGTATTGTTTCTAAGATTATTTGTAAAGTATTGTTTATTAATCAATTAGACTTTAGTAGCAAATTCTTGTCATTGGTGACAAACATCCTTGTACTTTGGGTGTAGTCATCACCATAAACAGCTCTGTATTTTAGATCGACATAGAAGGCTTTGAAACCAGATTTTGGTGTTTTGACCTCAACAGTAACTTCTGATTTGTTGGCAGGATTCAACTCAATATTTGACCAATGCTCATCCCTGAAATCCTGATCGTTGGAATCGGCATACCATAAAATAGCATTTTGCAATAGTTCAGGTGTAGCCTGAACTTTCAGGGTAATAATTCCATTTTGTTCAGAAATACTTGATTTACAGATTGGATATTTGCCATTTGTGATCGTGGTTCCAAGAAAGGCGCTTAATGTTGTCAAAGCTTTCTTTTTATCCCCTAAATCGTGGGCAGCATTTGGAGTATAACAGATATGGTTATCACCGGGCATATTATCGATGTAATTTTTTACCGCATCGACTGGCCAGTACGGGTCGTTGGTTCCCATGAAGATCATTTTGGGCATCGTGAGCGTTTTGCGATAGGAGTATGGATCGATCATCTGCACAAGGTCGTTACTTTTGGTATCCCCAAACTGCTGAGCAAGTCCTAATTTGACGTAATCTTCAATTTCGATGCTGTAATCGCCCCAAACTACTTTATGGTAAGGAATATTCACAGGCATGTTCAGCATATCGATCACCATCGGGCAAATAGCCTTGACACGTTTATCGTTTGCCCCGGTCAGCCAGGTTGTCCATCCGCGTTTGGATGCGCCAGAAACTACAAATTTGTCCACTTTTCTTTGTATTTCTTTTTTTGCAAAGAGTTGCACAACATCCATCGCCCTGACGGCACTTTTTGTCATTGGAAACAACAATGGCCAGGTAAAATCATGATCGTTCTGATAGTTATGCAGGGTGTAGGAGATTAATGCATCTTCCTCAAGGTCGTCGTATAAAGGTTGGTTAGGAACCTGCCAGAGAAGGGCAACGATGGCCATGTTGGTTTTTGCCAGTAAACTTAATGATTTTGTTAATCCTTCTGTCCATTCATGCGTATTGGGCTTTTCGTTTTTCAGACTTCCACCCGTGATAAACAACAGTGCATCATTGTATTTCAAAAGATCGGGTACCATGATGAACATTTCGTGGTTCCAGTTGATATTGCGCCATTTCTGGGATTGAAAGATGATCCTGTAGATGGTCACGCCATTGATGTTTTTTTTATCGTTGACTTCCCATTTGAAGGATTTGTCGGAGTTGTGGAGATAGGCCTGAAGGGCTGTCTCAGGGGTAATTTGTTTAGGAGGATTTGATAAAGCGGTTGTTAAAGAACAAAGCAATACGAAAACTCCCAATAATACTTTTCTCATTTTTTGGAATTAATAAATATCATTTATAAAATACAATGACAACTAAACAGTGATTTATTTAACTGCTTAGTTGTCATTTGTTTAGTTACAATAATCTATTGTACCAACCACATTTTGGAATACTCGGTATCGCCTTTATCCAGCTTGGTAATCACGGCGTTATAGTTATCAGCGTTGTTGGCCAATTCTGTTTCTGGATACCTGAAACGAAGTGGGAAAGCATGAAGTCCATTGATCAACTCACCGTTTAATTCGAAGGCAGGTAGCCTTGTCCTTCGATGGTCAGCATAAGCTTCAACACCCATTAAAAAATGTCCCAGCCATTTTTGTAGGGCAATTTTCGCCAATTTTTGCGCATCAGTTGTTGTCGGAAATTTGGCCCTTGCATTATTGAAATAGGTAGCGGCAATGGTTACTCCCCATCTGGCATTTGCCAATGTTACGCCATTTTTGTAGTAGGTCTCAGCACCTGCGGCGGGGATATATCCTTTAACAGCAGCTTCTGCCAATAAGAACTGCACTTCGTCAGCTTGTAATATGCTTGCTTTCAATAATGGATGAGCTTTTTCGTTCAATAATTTAGAGAACTTGGAGATCTTGTAATTAAAGATAGTTGTAGGAAAATCCCAACTGCCATTTGCTGCCAGGACGTTTTCGTACATGCCCGCAGTATAACCAGAATACAATGTCAATGAATCAACGATAAACGGGGCAGCAGCCTTAATGCCTGAATTACTCCTGTTGATGTATTCCCATGTTGATGTATAGGTAAAGCCATTCGGATCAGTTGTAGCTGTTGTTGTATTATTATCCGCTGCTACATTTGTCCACGGTTTTTCGATAGGGGAAACCCATATTTTTAACCGGTCGTCACCAAGTGCTTTAAGGCTATCGACCAATGTTTTGCTTGGACGATAGATCATGAAGTTGTCGCTATAACCGTCGTATGACAATGGCCAGTTGTATGTCCTGTCACCGGTGAGGTAAGGAATTGCAGCATTGTCCGTGTTGGCTGTCATCAATGGAAGAGCGGCAACTGCGGCAATTTCAGCGGCAGCGTTGGTCAGATTTTTACTGGCTCTCATCAATAGTCTTAATCTTAATGAATTAGCAAATTTTATCCATTTCGTTTTGTCTCCGCCAAACATGATATCGTAGGTCTTGTCAATGGGGTCGGTACCTGTTGTCAACAAAAGTGTCGCATCCTTAAGATTCTGGATCAATGCAGGATAAATGCTCTTCTGTTCATCAAATTTTGGGAAAAGGATCCCATCCTGGCCTCGAAGTCCTTCAGTGTAATAAATATCACCATATAAATCGGTTGCCGTTGACCAAAGCAATGATTTAAATATCAGGAATATACCTTCATAACTTTTCAGTCCGAGTTTATTGACACTTGTAATGGAGGCCTGTACTAATTTGATTGGTGTTGTGAGTCCATACAAATCGCTTTTGGGTTTTGCGAAGCTCTTGTAAATATTGTCTTCAGAGCTTCTGTTGCCCTGCATATACTGGACAGAGACAGCAAGTGTCCGGTTGCCTACACCACCTTCATATTGATAGGCGAAAGCACTTTGCTGGATAACCGAGGAAAGGAGCAAATTTGGAGTGGCGGATTCTACTGCATCCCGCTTTTGTAACAGCTCATCTTCCCGGAGTAATTGTTTTTCACAGGCTGTCAGCGCAAACAGTGTCAGAAGTAAAATTGATATCTGTTTTTTCATAATTTCAATAATTTAAAAATTAAAAGTCAAATGATACTTTGAAACCATATGAAGCGATAGATGGCAAAGCTTTTCCAACGATTCCCTGATTCTGGCCAATCCCTTCAAATGCAGATTCCGGATCAACATATTTGTCGGCTTTGTTCCATTGGAAAATATTCCTGCCAACAAATCCAATTACCACATTGTCAATTTTATATTTGGCAGTTAGGCTCTTGGGAAGCGTATAGTCAAAAGTGATCTCTTTCACTTTAAAGTTGGTTGCATCCCGTAAAAGTGATTGTGGAAAACTCCAGTATTGTGCTCCAAGGATCAACCCGGGCAGAGCATAGAATGTTTGAAGTGGATTAGCACCATTGACAATATAGTCGGCATCGTTGGCAGGATTCCCGCCTGGTTTTAACCACACGCCCTGAAAGTAGCTGGCATCATCAATTGCCACTGGGGTGCCATATCTCGCGTAGGTGGAGACTAAACTAGCTTGTTGAGGATAAGGCATCTTGCTCGCATCCGGCCAGGGTAAACCACCGGTTGCAGCATCGCGCCCCCCAACAGTCCATGGATTTGGTCCATTTACTTTATCTCCGATGGTCAGTAAAGAGTGCCCATCTGTGACGGCGCGGCGTTCGATATCGGAAATGTATTTACCACCCTGACGAAGACTACCAACGATCCCTAACCTAAAGTTCTTCCATTTTACTGAGGTGTTCATCCCAAGGATAAAATCCGGGTTGTAATTTCCAATTGACTTGCGGTCTTTTTCCAAATTTGAATATTGCCATTCGCCATTGTTGTCCAATACGATCATACCTGCATATTTACTTGTAGATGGCATTGTTGTGAATACCTGATGTGCCCACATTGTTCCGACTTTTTCACCAACTGCCAACCTAAGGTCAATATTTGGCCCATTCCCAAAAAAGGTTTGTCCGGTTGGTACATAAGCCTCGGAGAGCTTGGTGATTTTGGATTCTACCTGACTAAAGTTAAATCCAATTTCCCAGTTCCAATCTTTTGATCGGACAGGTACCAAGTTCAATGAAACCTCATAACCGTTGGCTTCAACAGTTCCAACATTGGTCGTCATACCACCATAACCTGTACCAGGGGAAGTAGGGATCTGCCCTTGCTGGTTTTCGTGAACTTTCTTATAAACGGTAAATTCAGCAGAAACGCGACGATCCAAAAGTGTTACATCAAAACCTCCTTCATAAGCAGTTGTGACCTCTGCTTTGAGGTTTGGATCGGTAAGTGTTCCACCAATATTGACGATTTTGGTACTTCCGTAATCAAGTCCGCTAAAATTGTAGGTGTTGGCAGTTCTTGGCGAGGGAATCCCGTGGCCAACCTGGGCAACACCTGCCCTTAACTTTAACATGTTAATGACATCAGGGAGCTTGAAAGTTGTAGATGGTAACCAGCTCAGTGATGCGGAAGGATAAAAATGGTATGCTTTGTCTTCAGGAAGGATGCCTACAAAATCGTAGCGCCCCGACAGGTCCATAAAAATCTGGTTAGCATAACCGACCTGGCCCGTTCCATAAAAACTCTGAGATTTTCCGATTCCCCATCCACTACTCGTGGACAATGTATTTGGTGCAGCATTACCGAGAGAGTATTCGTTGACCCTGACCAACTTTTCGGCATTGCCATAGTAACTATAGGAATTGCTATAGGCATAGTTGTAACCCAGAGTGGCATTGGTGGAGATTTTCCCAAAATCCTTGTTCCAGATTAACATCAAGTCATTCTGTACACTTAGGCCGTTTCCATTAGTGACAGTATATTTGCCATCTCTCATATTGCTGTCTTCAAAGTCTTTGGCACGTTTGTACTCATAATTGTCACTGTTGTAGTTGATACCTGTACGAGCCATGAATTTAAGCGGTTTAATGATCTCAAGGTCAATCTGTGCTTTGCCAAAGAAGTTGTCTTTCCGATAGGCGTTGATCTCTGAGTAGGTGTACATGTACGGGTTGTCGAGCATTGGTGTGCCATCGGGTTTGTAATAAGGGGCATTTTGAAGCTGACCTTCAAATCCTTTTTTCCAGACGGTTTTCATCTCCTTGATTGGTTGAAGCGACCCTAAGAATTTCATGGTCAGATCTTCGATGACCTGACTGTTGGAAGAAGTTTTGTTTGGAGTGAACTGCCCCATGTAATTACTTGTAACAGAGATTTTTAATTTCTTTGTGATATTGTACTCTGCACTAAGGCTCGCGTTCATACGGTCAGTCTGGTTATTGGGCATCACGCCAATATTCGACATTTTACCAATAGAGAAACGGAAAGCCCCATCTTTATAATTACCGGAAACATTCACATTGTAATTGCGCGTCGCACCGGTTTGCATATACTCCTGCAAACGGTTTTCCCTTGTTGGCGCAAAAAGCTTGGTTTCGATCCTTTGGGTATCGGTATTGTACTGGTCAATTGTA